>CAUSGP010000016.1:0-16289 GCA_963531075.1 uncultured Actinomycetaceae bacterium
GGGACAGGCTCGTCACCGCGAGCGAATTGCGGATGACTGCCGCCTGCTCGGAGGCCAACGTTTCCGGTTTGCTCTCGCAACTTGGCCGCGAAACCTCGTGGGCCTCGGTCATGCCCAAGGGCGAGCTTAGCGAGAGGGTGCTCAGCGAATTCCGCTCGGTCGGCGTGCACCTGGAAAACATCGTCCGCAAGGATTCGGGGCGCGTCGCCCTGTATTTCATGGAACCTGGCGAATATCCGATGCCCGCCAGGGTGATCTACGATCGGTTGTTCACGCCGTTCCGAAACGCCGAGATCGAAGATTTTGATTGGGAATCGATGCTCGATACCCGGCTCGTCTTCGTCACGGGGATCACCGCGGCGCTCACGGAGAACACCGCCAAGATCGTGAGATATTTCGTCGATCAGGCTGTTGAGCGAGGCATCGATGTGGCCCTTGACGTCAATTACCGTTCCCTCCTGTGGGACCCTGAATCCGCTCGCGCCACTTTGGAGCCGATCGCTCGCAAATCGAGTATCGTGTTTTGCTCGCGTTCCGACGGCACCGCGATCTTCGGGCTGCCGGGTGACGGTATGGACGTGTGTCGCTCTTTGCGCGACGAACTTGAGGCTCCCGTCGTCGTCTCGACCGATCAGATCAACGGCGTCTTCATGGCCTCGCTTAGCGCGGATAAGGAGTTTGACGTGGTCCAGGTTCCGGTGGTGGACAGGCCGGGGGCGGGCGATTCCTTCGTCGCCGGCACGCTTCACGGATTTCTCGACGGCGACGTCGAGTCGGGGATCCGCTACGGCTTACGCACGTCCTCATTCGCCCTCACTCATCATGGCGATCTCACGCATGTGGCGCCGCATGAACTCAACTTACCCGAGACTACAGATATCCTTCGTTGAGACGGACGGACCTGCCTCGTGCGCGGGGCGGGCCGCATACGTCGGAAAGTGTGCATCATGAACGAGTCAACAAATAGTGCGGGGCTAACCGCTCTGGAACAAATAGATTCGCGCCCTTTGACGCGTAATCAGAAATCCCTCATCAGCCTCGCCATAGTGGCGAACATCGCCGAGTTCTTCGACATGTTCCTTATCGGTTTCGTCGTCTCTTTGCTCGTCAAACCGTGGAACCTTACGGGTGCCGAGGCGGGCATCATTCTGGCCTGCGCTGGTCTGGGAACCGTCATTGGCGCCATTATGTGGGGCAGGTTGGCCGACAAGATCGGCCGCCGGGCAACTTTCTTCTGGTGCGTTCTCATTTTCAGCGGATTCACGATCGCCTGCGTCTTCACGCCTGACAGAGGCTGGATCATGCTCGCCATTTTGCGCGTAGGCGTGGGCATCGGTGTTGGTGGGCTGAACATCACGTCGATTCCCTACGTTCAAGAATTCGTTCCGGCTAAGCAGCGTGGGCTCTTGGCGGGCCTCGGATCGGTTTTCATCCCATTCGGGCTATTTCTCGGTTCACTGGCGCAGAAGGCCTTCCACGATAACTGGAGGCTGCTCATCGCCCTGGGCGCCATTCCTATCCTCCTGCTCTTTTGGATACGCGCAGTTCCCGAATCGCCGCGTTATTTTCTCAGCAAAGGTAGAGAAAACGCCGCGCGGAAAGCCTTGGCTTGGGCTATGGAGATCCAGGAAGACCAAGTTGGTACGCTGCCTCCCGTGGAGCGGAAGACGAGCGCATCGTATTCTTTGGTCTTTACGAAGCATCTCAAAAGCCTGGCCATCATCACTGTCGGTTCTTTTTGCTTCATCCTGGGGTCGTTTACCGTCCAATCGTGGGGGCAAACGCTGTTGAAGGAAGGCTATGGAATCAACGAAGGCACGGTGGGGACCCTATTCATGGGCGTTTCACTGGCCGATCTTCTGGGACGCCTGGCGTCAGCGTGGCTTGCAGACAAAATTGGACGCCGCATGACCATGTTCAGCTTCGGGGCGATTGGCGCTCTCGGCTGTATCATGGTGGCCTATGCTGCCTCGACCGGCAGCAATGTGGGCCTGTTCTTCACGGGAATCCTCGTGGTTATGGGATTCGGTGACGGCGCTTTCGGAATCCTCAACGCCTTTGGATCCGAGCAGTTCTCCACCGAAGCTCGTGCCACCGGGCTCGGCTTGGGGTACGGAATCGGTGCGAGTGCGAAGATCGTTGGCCCCTACCTCATGGGTATGCTCATCGGCGGCGACGCCGTTAAGCAGGATGTCACGCTCGACGCCGTCGTTCCGGCCTTCGGTCTCTTTGCGGCTTTACTGCTAGCCGGAGGAGCGGTCTATCTTCTCGCCAAAGAAACGAAAGGCAAATCGCTCGAGGAGATCTGATCCGCGGATCTGATCTGCGGCGAAAGTGCCCGGCGCAGTCAGGGGATTCGCTACTTTTGTGCCCCATGCGCCCCGCGTGTTCCGTCAGCCTTGGCCGCATCGCCTGCCTTATCGGGCATGGCGCTGTGCTATTACATTTCCCGCCAGCCGCGGCGCGCTAGCGCGCCGCGCAGCTCGGCCAGGATTGCCGCGCCGGCTTCGGCGTCGGGGCAGCCGGTCCGGCGGAAAATTTGGCCACCGTTTTTATAGAAAGCGTCAGCGTTAAGAACGTCCATTTCGTAGATCGTTTCGAGGCAGTCCGCCATGAAACCCGGATTGGCCACGAGTACGCGGTGCACGCCCTCGCGTGAGAGCCGGGCCATCGTGTCGATCGTGGCGGGCCGCAGCCAGCGATCTGGCCCGAATTTCGACTGAAACGTGGAACGCCATGGAATGGACACGCCCAGGTCCGCCAGGCGCGCCACGATCGCGCGGGCTGTGGCGTCGCATTCGGCCGCGTACCGCGCGGGTTGGTGCGGGCGTCTATCGGGCAGGCCGTGCCAAGAGAAGATGAGCATGTCTGCGTCCTCCTCGGCCAGGGCGCTCGCTATGCGTTGGGCATGCCAGTTCACGTACCCGGGAAGTTCCGGCCATGATCGAGCTGCGCGAACCCGCGGCACGCGCCCGAAGCGCTCGCGGGAGATGCTCAGTGCGGCGTCAAGCCTGTCGGCGACGGATCCCACGGTTGCCGGTGCGAAGTGCGGATATGTGGGAAGGACCGTGATCTCATCAAGTCGCGAGGCCATCTCCACGAAAGTCTCAACGAAATTCGGGCGGCCGTATTGATACCCGAGGCGCACCTCGCATTCGGGAAGCAGCTCCGCCAGCCGTGCAACCTGCGCCTCGGTAATGACGCGCAGGGGCGAACCGTCCATCCAAATGTCCTCGTACTGCTCCAACACCTTGCCCGGCCGCCGTCTGAGGATCGGGCCGCGCAGTATCGGCTGCCACAGGACGTCGGGCATGTCGACGACGCGCTTGTCCGAAAGGAACTCTCCCAGGAACTCGGCAATTGCCCCGGTGCTCGCTTCCGTGGGGCTCCCCAGGGCGACGACGATCACGCCTTCGCGCGCTGTGTCCGGGTCCAGATGCGTCACGCTTAGACCTTCATGCGTCACACCCGAGCCCTGGCGGGGTGGGCCCTCGGCTTTACATGTCACACCCACGCTTTCGCGCGTCACGCCCGATTTCGGCGAGTTTGCAGGCATTAAAGTGCTTTCTTTCCGGGGGTGTCTCGAACTGCTGGATCAGTGTATCCCGTCATTGACGGCGTGGCATAAATGGCGGGGCGTCGGCAAATGGGGTTATGGTGGCGCCAGCAACCCCTCCGACGTCCCGAAGGAAGCAGCGTGAGCAAACTTGTGATCGTGGAGTCTCCAGCGAAGGCTCGCACCATTAGCGGCTATCTCGGATCCGACTATTCAGTAGAGGCCTCCGTCGGTCATATTCGTGATCTTCCGCAGCCCTCCGAGCTGCCGCCCTCGATGAAGAAGGGGCCGTACGCTAAGTTCTCCGTGGACATCGACTCCGGCTTTGAGCCGTACTATGTGGTTGACCCAAGCAAGAAGAAGAAAGTGGCCGAGCTGAAAAAGCTCCTCAAAGAGGCCGACGAGCTCCTGCTGGCCACTGATGAGGATCGCGAGGGCGAGGCTATCGCCTGGCATCTCAACGAAGTGCTCAAGCCAAAAGTGCCGGTCAAACGCATGGTTTTCCACGAGATCACGCCCGAGGCCATCGCCAGGGCCCTCGACAATCCGCGCCAGCTCGACACGCAACTTGTGGACGCCCAGGAATCGCGGCGCATCCTTGATCGCCTCGTAGGCTACGAGGTTTCGCCCCTGCTGTGGCGCAAGGTTTCGCCGGGGCTTTCGGCCGGACGCGTGCAGTCGGTGGCCACCCGGCTGGTTGTTTCGCGCGAACGCGAACGCATGGCTTTCGTCGCGGCTTCCTACTGGGATGTGACGGCCTCTTTTGCCAAGGGAACGCAGGATTTCTCGGCTAAGCTCGTCGCGCTCGATTCGGTGCGCATCGCCGTCGGGAAGGATTTCGACGATTCCGGTAAGCTGACCGCGAAAGCCGCCAAGGAAGGCGTGCGCGCCCTTGGCAAGGACGACGCCGAGCAGCTTGCCGCGGCACTCGAGGGAGCGGACGCGACGGTGGCCTCCGTCGAGACCAAACCCTACACGCGGCGCCCTGCTGCCCCTTTCACGACCTCGACCCTCCAGCAGGAGGCCTCGCGCAAACTTCGCATGAGCTCGCGAGATGCGATGCGCACTGCCCAGTCGCTCTACGAAAACGGCTACATCACATATATGCGAACCGACTCGACGAATCTTTCGGAGCAGGCTGTTTCGGCGGCTCGAAGCCAGATTCGCGATATGTACGGGCAGGAGTCGCTGCCGGATAAGCCGAGGCTGTACGCGACGAAGTCAAAGGGTGCGCAGGAGGCCCACGAGGCGATCCGGCCGGCGGGCGACCATTTCCGCACGCCGGCTCAGGTCAAGGGCGATCTCACGGCCAGCCAGTTCGCGCTCTACGAGCTCATTTGGAAGCGCACGGTGGCCTCGCAGATGGCTGACGCTCGCGGCCAAACCGCCTCCATCCGCATCAATGCAGCCGTGGCGGCCGCCGGTGCCAGCCAGGCGACGTTCGCGGCGTCGGGAACGATCATCACATTCCCGGGCTTCATGGCGGTCTACCAGGAATCGGCGGATGCCAAGCGATACGAGGACCGCGAGAACGCGCGCCTTCCGGAAGTCAAAGAGGGGGAGGCACTTCGCACACTCGAAGCCACCGCGGACGGCCACGAGACGTTGCCGCCCCCGCGCTACACCGAGGCTTCCCTGGTCAAACGCATGGAAGACCTCGGCATTGGCCGCCCGTCTACCTACGCGGCCACGATCTCCACGATCACCGACCGCGGATACGTCGATCGCCGCGGCCAGGCGCTTGTGCCCACATGGACGGCGTTTTCGGTTGTGCGTCTGCTCGAGGAGAACCTTCCCGAACTCGTCGATTACGATTTCACCGCCGATATGGAGACCGAGCTCGATCGAATCGCCGCGGGCGAGGAGCAGCGGATCGAATACCTTACTCGCTTCTGGAAGGGCCAGGAGGGGCGTCTTGGCTTGGAGAGCCAGGTCGAGAGCTTGGGCGACATCGACGCGAAGGCTGTCAACTCCATCGATATCGGTGAGGGCATCGTTTTGCGCGTCGGGCGCTACGGGCCCTACGTGCAGGAGGAACGGGAGGGCGCCGAGGCCCGCAACGCATCGGTTCCCGACTCTATCGCTCCCGACGAGCTGACGCCGGCCAAGGCCCGCGAGTTGCTCGAAACAAGCAGCTTCGATGGGCGCGAGTTGGGAATCGACCCCGAAACCGGCCGGAAAGTTCTTGCCAAGGCCGGGCGCTTCGGCCCGTACATCACCGACGTGCCGAAGGAAGGCGAGGTGGCGCTCACGCCCACGGGGCGCCCCTCGAAAAAACCGCCCAAACCCCGCACTGCCTCGCTTTTTTCCTCGATGTCGCTCGAAACGGTCACCCTCGAGGACGCGCTCAAGTTACTTTCGCTTCCACGTCCCGTCGGCGTTGACGGTGACGAGACGATCTATGCGCACAACGGGCGTTACGGCCCCTACCTCACCCGAGGCAAGGACTCGCGCTCATTGGCCAGCGAAGATCAGATTTTTACAGTCACTCTCGAGGAGGCGAAGGAGCTTTTCGCTCAACCCAAGCAGCGCCGCGGTGCGGCCCCCAAGGAACCATTGCGGGAGCTGGGAACGGATCCCGTCGCAGGCGCCACAGTTTTGCTCAAGGACGGCCGCTTCGGCCCGTACGTCACCGACGGAACGACCAACGCCTCGCTGCGGCGCGAGGATGATCCGCTGACGATCACGCCTGAGCGCGCCTACGAGCTGCTCGCCGATCGCCGCGCGAAGGGCCCGGCGAAGAAGCCCGCCAAGAAGAAGACTTCGGCCAAGAAGACGACGTCGGGCAAAGCGAGCGGCGCCAAGAAGGCATCGGCCAAAACGAACGATACTAAGAAAACATCCGCCAAGACGAGCAGCACCAAGAAAACAACTCAAGAGGCCGGTGCGAAGAAAGCGGCGTCGGGAAAGAAATAGCCATGTTCATTACCTTCGAGGGCGGCGATGGGGCGGGCAAGCCCGCCCAGATCGGGTTGCTCGCCGAGTGGCTTCGCGGATGCGGCTTCGACGTCGTCACCACTCGCGACCCCGGCGGAACCGAGCTTGGCTGCGAGATTCGCAAGCTTTTGCTGCACAGCGGCGACGTTTCGCCGCGCGCAGAGGCCTTGCTGTACGCGGCGGACAGGGCCCACAATGTGGCGACGGTCGTGCGCCCGGCCCTAGATCGGGGTGCGATCGTTCTCGCCGATAGGTATATCGATTCTTCGGTTGCTTATCAGGGGGCAGGAAGAGCGCTTGGCGAGCGGGAAGTTCGCGATCTTTCCCTTTGGGCTACGGGCGGTTTGCTGCCGCACGTCACCGTCTTCCTCGACCTTCCCGTCGAGACTCTTCCTTCGCGCATCGGGGCCTCCTTTGACCGGATCGAGGCTGCCGGCGCTGAATTCCACGAGGCCGTGCGCAGGGCCTACCTCCGGTTTGCCGCGGACGAACCTGAACGCTGGTTCACCGTGGACGCGACGGCGCCGCGCGAGCGAATCGCCGAAGAGGTTCGTGCACGCGTGGCCGAGGTGCTTGAAGCGTCCGGCAGAATGAGGGCGGCGCAATGAGCGTCTTCGACGAGCTCGTGGGTCAAATGGCCGTGCGCGCCCAGCTTGAAAGGGCCGCTGTGGCCGCGCGCGAGCTCGCGGGGAAGGTCGCGGCGAGCACCGACTCCGCCATGGCTCAAGCCTGGCTTGTCACAGGCCCTCCGGGGTCGGGAAGGTCGGTTGCCGCCAGGGCCTTCGCCGCCGCGCTCGAATGCACGGGACAGGTTCCGGGATGCGGACAATGTCACGCCTGCCACACGGTTATGGAGGGTAAACATCCCGACGTCGAATTGGTGGCCACCCGCGGCGTCTTCATCACGGTTGAGCGCACGCGAGAGCTCGTCGGTAGATCTTATGTTTCCCCGGGAAGCGGGCCGTGGCGGGTTATCGTCATCGAGGATGCGGACAGGATGCTCGAGCGAACCACCAACGTTCTGCTCAAGGCGATCGAGGAGCCGCCGCCTTTCACCGTCTGGGTGTTGTGCACGCCTTCGCCCGAAGACGTTATGACGACTATTCGCTCGCGGTGCCGCGAGATCAATCTGGCCGTGCCGCATGCCGAGGACGTCGCCGAGCTGCTTGTTCGCCGCCATGGCATCGATCGTGAACGTGCTCTCGACGCCGCACACGCGGCGCAATCCCATATTGGCCGAGCCAGCGCGCTCGCCACCGACCTTGAGGCCTCTCGAGAACGCGCATATATTCTCACCGAGGCTTTGTCGATCCGAGGAACAGGCGACGCCGTGCTGGCCGCCCATCGGGTGCTGAATTACAGCTCCGAGGCCGCGGATGCGCTTCTCGGGCCGGCCAATGATTCTCCGGCCGGTTCGCGTGAGGGTCCTGGCCAGGGCGGCGACGCCGGACGTCCGGCGCGCAATGCAAATGGCGGAGATTCCGACGCCTCGGGTAACCGGAGCGCCGAGCGTGGAAGAGGCTCGACGTCGGCCAAGAAAAAGGGCTCGAAGAAGGCCGGGGCGAAAGGCGTCAGCGATGCTCTCGCCGCGCAATTTGCTGCGGAGGAGGCCGAGCTCAGGCGGTCTCTGGGAGTCGAGGAAGGCGGGCGAGTTCCTCCCGCAGTTTCGGCGCAGATCACTGCCTTGCGCGAGGAGCAAAAACGCCGTGCCACGCGAGCCCAGCGCGACAGGCTCGACCGCGCCCTCGTCGATCTTCTCTCCCTTTACAGGGACGTTCTCACGATCCAGCTTGGCGCGGACGTCTCCCTGGTCAACCGAGACTTCGCCGATCGAATAGCCGACGTCGCCGCCGGCACTTCCGTAGAACAATCGATCCGCAGAATGGACGCGATTTCTCAGGCGCGCACTCGATTGACGGGAAATGTGGCTCCGTTGCTCGCGCTTGAGGCGATGATGGTCAGCCTTCGCCCGCAAGGATAACGGCATTCGCTTGGCGGCAGTGCGACAAGCTCCCGTTCTCGCCAGGAATCCCGCTCGCTTCGACCGGGCAACACGCGGGATGCTGTCGGGCGGCCCGAACCGAACCGGGGTAGATGCCGAACCGGGGTAGCGCGTGTGGATACCGAAGTGGGATAGCGCGTGTGGATGCCGAACCGGGGTAGGCGTGTGAATGCTGAAGCGCGTGTGAATGCTGAAGCGCGATAGCGCCTGTGGACCGAGCATGTGCACATGACGCGGGCATTCCTTCCCGCCCGGGAGACTGCATATTAGACGACCATGGGGTAACTTAGGAGAATGAACCTTCGTAGGCCCGCGGCCGCACTGTTCGCCGCAGCTCTTATGCTTGCCGGTTGTTCGCTCGATCTCGAACCCTCGGACGTTGATGTCCCCGAAAATCTCAAGGGTTTTTACAATCAAGAGGTCTCCTGGACGGAGTGCCCGGATCAGCCGGACTACGAATGCGCAAAAGTGAAAGTTCCGCTTGATTATAAGAAGCCCCACGGCGATAAGATCAGGATTGCGATGATGAAGGTTCCTGCGAAAAGCGGCAAACCGAAGGGAACTCTCTTCGCAAACCCCGGCGGCCCGGGAGGGTCGGGAATCGAGATGGCCGCCAGCGCCGATCAGCATTTCAGCGAAAAGTTACGCGAAAACTACGACATTGTGGGTTTCGATCCACGCGGTGTTGGCGAATCGACGGCGGTCGATTGCCTGAGCGATGGGGAGTTGGGGAAGGTCCTCGATTCCGATTTCGATCTGACGTCTGCGGAAGGGCGGGCTGCCGAGAAGGCCCAAACCCAAAAAGTAGTGGAGGGGTGCAAGAGGAAATCTGGGGAGTTGCTGCGGTATGTCGGTACGGAGTCGGCTGCGCGTGACTTGGATGTATTGCGCGGGCTTGTGCGCGATGAAAAGCTCAACTATCTGGGTTTTTCCTATGGGACGTCGCTGGGTGGAATGTATGCTGATCTTTTCCCGAACAAGGTGGGCAGAATGGTGCTCGACGGCGCCGTCGACAGTCAATTGGGCAGTCCGCGCATGGCTTATGAACAGGTGCGGGCCTTTGAGACGGCTTTCGATCATTACGCGAAGCATTGCGTGAAGCAGGCAAGCTGCGCGTTGGGTAAGACGGTTGCGGAGGCTAAGGCGAAGGCGCGGTCGCTCGTGGATCAGGCGCATGCCTCTCCGTTCCCGACGTCGAATCCGAGTAGGCCGCTTACCGGTACGATGTTGCGGATGACGATGATCAGCTTCATGTACAACGATTCGCACTGGAAGTATCTTGATCAGGCGTTCGATCAGCTGGTCGGGCAAAATAACGGGTCGTATTTCCTGGCATATTTCGATCTGTTCCAGGAGCGGGAAGGCGATAGGTTCAAAAATAACAGCAATGAGGCCAACTGGGCGATCAATTGCGCGGATTACAAAGTTTCTCCAAAGTCCGAATACGAAAAGTACGCGGAGAAGTTGAGGCGCGAAGCTCCCGTTTTCGGCGCTGCGAACGAGGAGGGCTCCGATATGTGTGCAACATGGCCGTATCACGCGAAGGCCAATCCGGGTCCGTACAGGGCGAAGGGGTCGGCTCCGATCGTAGTGATCGGTACGAAATACGATCCGGCGACGCCTATTTCCTGGGCCAGAACCCTGCACAAGAGACTCGAGAACTCGGTGCTGCTGACGTGGGAGGGCGACGGGCACACGGCGTACAGCCGCGCTGGCTCGTGCCTTAGGGAGCCTGTGGACCGGTACTTTTTGACCGGTAAAGTGCCCAAGGACGGCCTTGTGTGCCCCGCATCGTCAAAATCGGTCGGGTGACGCTGTTCATGAATTCTAACTGGTAGGAATAACTTCATAGTGGATGTCGGGATGGCCCCACCCCCGCTGACCTGATAACGGGATATTGGTAATATTCGGATTTTGCGAGGCTTATGGCATGAGCAAAATTACGAACAGAACAATAAAACGGTTCTCAGACAAGTCTATAGATACCGAAAGGTGCGCAGTTCCTTCTAGGTCCTCAGCGTCAGCGCGGCTTGCGGCGGCCTCGTTTGCTGGATTGATCGGCGTCAGCCTCGCTTTGGGCTCGATGCCGGCGCAAGCGGGCACAGTTCCGGCGTCGACGTCGGCGACGTCGGTGAGCCCATACGCGGATGGTCCGAACGCCGGATCAAACAGCGGGGCGAACGGCTCAAACAGTGACTTGAATGGCAGCGCGAACACCTCAAACCGCGGACCGAAGGGCGCCGGTGAAAGCGATGCCCCGAAAGGGTTGGAAAAGTTCTACAGGCAGAAGCTGACGTGGTCTGAATGCAAAGGCAAAGACCGTGCCGGCATGCAGTGCGCGCAAGCGCAGGTTCCGCTCGATTACAAAAAACCCGGGGGCAAGACGATCACGATCTCCATGCTCAAGGTTCCCGCCAAGAGCGGCAAGCCGATCGGGAGCCTGTTCATCAATCCCGGCGGCCCCGGCGGCTCGGGCATAGATGAGGCAGTCAGACTGTCGAAAAGCCTCAAGCCCGAAATGTTGGACAAGTATGACCTGCTCGGATTCGATCCCCGCGGGGTTGGCGCCTCCACTCCGGTCAAATGCGCCGACACCGCCGCTTTGAATGCGTTCATCATTGGTGCCGATTACGACCCTTCCACGGCGAAGGGCCGGCAGCAACAGCAGGAGGCGGCCAAGAAGATCGCGGACGGCTGCGAGAAGCGGTCGGGGGAGCTGCTCGCTCACGTTGGCACGGAGTCGGCGGCCCGCGACATGGATGTTTTGCGCGGCCTGGTGGGCGACAAGAAGCTCAACTATCTTGGCTTCTCCTACGGCACCGAGCTGGGCGGGACGTATGCCGACTTGTTCCCGAAGAAGGTGGGCAGGATGGTGCTTGACGGCGCCGCCGAGCCTCAACTGGGCAGCGCGCGCATGCTCTACGAGATGACTCTGGGCTTCGACAAATCGTTTGGGCGCTACGCGAAACGCTGCATTGACGGCGGCAAGTGCGCTCTTGGGACCACCGTCAAAGCTGCGAAGAAGAAGATGCGCGCCCTGTTCGACCAGGCGGCGAAGAAACCGTTCCCGACGTCGAACCCGGCCCGTCCGCTTACACGCTCTAATTTGATGATGGCCGTGAGGTTTGCGATGTACCGGGATGAAACATGGCCTCGTTTGGATCAGGCGCTCGGCAAGCTGATCAAGAATAATGACGGCACCGAGCTTCTGGAGCAGGCTGCCCAGCTAACGCAGAATGACGAGAGCAATGGGATGGAGGCACTCGTCGCGGTTAGTTGCGCCGATTACGCGAAAGAACCGGAGTCCGTCTACGCCAAGTACAACAAAAAGCTCAAGAAAAAATCCCTCCTCTTCGGTGGGTACGATCCCTTTGGGGCGAGAGTGACTCAGGTTTGCGCAAACATGAAATACCACCCGAAGGCTGATCCTGCTCCATATAGAGCGAAGGGGTCGGCTCCGATCGTGGTCATCGGCACGAAGCATGATCCGGCGACGCCGTATTCGGGGGCGAAGACCATGCGCAGGACGCTCGAGAACTCCGTTCTGCTGACGTGGGAGGGCGACGGACACACCGCCTACGGGCGGGCTGGAGCATGCATCGAAGATCAAGTGAATGCCTATCTGCTGACCGGTAGGGTTCCGAAAGACGGGTTGGTTTGCCCGGTGGAAAGGCGACGCTAGCCGTCTCCCGGCGATGGGTTTAAGTGCTGCCGCTCGTTGGGTCCGAGCCTACCCGTCAGGCTCGGACCCAACGTCAAGCACATTCTTTAAAAATGTGTTTCCAACTTTAAAAATGTGCTTCCGAGTACACAAATTAACTCTATTCGGTATTCGAACTCTATTCGGTATCTGAAAGGATGAAAATGAAACTGCCGAATCGCTTTTTGAAATCTCTGGCGGCAGTGTCCGTCCTTGCGTTGGCGGGTATCGGCAATCCCGGTCCCGCGCACGCTTCGTCGCCTTCGCCGGAGCCTTCGTCCGGTTCGTCCGAGCGAGCCTCCGATTCCTCGGAGGGCGTGCCCGGATCGTCGGAAGGTGCACCCGGGTCATCGAAGGGCGCTCCCGGATCGCGGGAGGGTG
Organism: uncultured Actinomycetaceae bacterium; assembly: GCA_963531075.1. GTDB lineage: Bacteria > Actinomycetota > Actinomycetes > Actinomycetales > Actinomycetaceae > Peptidiphaga. The sequence continues at coordinate 12,577 of CAUSGP010000016.1, forward strand.
TGCCCAGGGGCTTGGAACGGTTTTATAAGCAGAAGCTGACGTGGTCTGAATGCAAAGGCAAAGACCGTGCCGGCATGCAGTGCGCGCAAGCGCAGGTTCCGCTCGATTACAAAAAGCCCGGGGGCAAGACGATCACGATCTCCATGCTCAAGGTTCCCGCCAAAAGCGGCAAGCCGATGGGAACGCTCTTTCTCAATCCTGGCGGCCCCGGCGGCTCGGGAATGGGGTTCGCGTCCGTAGCTTCTAAGACATTTGGGTCCCGCATTCTCGATAAGTACGACGTGATCGGCTTCGATCCCCGAGGAGTTGGCGAATCGACCGCGGTCGAGTGCGTTGACGATAAGACTCTCCAGAGGATCACCGACACCGATTACGACATGTCCACTGCGGCTGGGCGAAAGGCTCAAAAACGCGATGCCAAGAAGATCGCCGCGCAATGCGTGAAACACTCGGGCAAGCTGCTGCGATATGTCGGTACGGAGTCGGCGGCGCGTGACATGGATGTTTTGCGTGGGCTGGTGGGCGACAAGAAGCTCAACTATTTCGGTTTCTCCTACGGCACGTCCTTGGGTGGGATGTACGCCAACTTGTTCCCGAAGAAGGTCGGCAGGATGGTGCTTGACAGCGCCGTCGACACCAACCTGCGAAGCAGCCGCAGAGAATACGAACAGACCCTCGGATTCGAAAAGGAATTTGAGCGCTACGCGCGACACTGTGTGAATACGGGTACGTGCCCATTAGGGTCGACTGTGGACGCGGCGAAGAAGAAGATGCGTTCCCTATTCGATCAGGCGCTCAAGAAGCCGTTCCCGACGTCGGACCCGAATCGAAAACTCACACGTGCGTTCCTGTGGGGCGAGGTCGGGCAATCCATGTATGACGATGCTTCATGGCCGACCCTCAATCAGAAGCTGGAGAAGCTGGTGAAGGAAAACGACGGTTCGGCTTTCTTGGAGTCGCCTGCCGATCCGGCCATCTCCAGCAATATGTCCGAGGCCTTTATCGCCGTCAACTGTGCGGACGATGTGCTCGACCCGGAGTCCGAGTACGCGAAGTATGATGTGCGGCTCAAGAGGGAAGCGCCAGTTTTTGGCGGGACTAAGGAGTTGTCGAAGGAACGGGATATTTGTGCCGAGCTGCCGTATCACCCGAAGAAGAATCCTGGGAGGTACGTGGCGAAAGGTTCGGCGCCCATCGTTGTGATCGGAGTGAAGAACGATCCGGCGACGCCCTACTCGTGGTCCCAAACCGTTGCCGGAGCGCTCGACAATGCGGTGCTGCTGACGTGGGAGGGCGACGGACACGTCGCCTACAGCCGGGCGGGCTCCTGTATTGAAACGCCGGTTGATGAGTATCTGCTGACCGGTAAGGTCCCCGAGAATGGGCTGGTTTGCCCGGTGGAAAAGCCACAGGGGCAAAAACAGAACGCTGCGGAACGTATTTCGCCGCCAGTCGGATAACCACCGCCGCCTACAGGTGCGGTTTAGGTGCGGATCGGGTGCGGGGACGCTGACGTCGGCCTTGCAATGTAGATGAGTTGCGAGCAATGCCGACGTCGGCCTTGCAACACAGACGAGCCAAGGGTGATATCGGCCGTTGACTTCGATTTGAGTTAACGGCCGATATCACCTCTTTTTTGTTTTCGAGTACGCTTTCTCGTTTTCGAATGTTGTGGAGATACTATTAATCTAAAAGTTGTGCATTTATTACGTATAATAAACATTCTCTTTGTGGGTGGCCGATGCTCGCCGAATGTCGGCTAGATTTTTCTTTATTTACAGCCTTTCTCGTCTACCTCATGAGAAGGCTCGAAATAAAGTGGCACTATGTGTGGCAGGCGAGTAGGATGATTGTTGCGGAGATACAATGCAATAGTGCCGTATCTGGATCGACGCTTGATCATCTGTGTCGGTCTTATTCCCTGCGGTGGGTGTCGCGGTGGGGAGCGTCCCGGTGACTGCCCGGGTTTTGATCATCCATAAGGGTTGTGGCCACCTAGCGAGGTGGGTGTCAGCCAGCTAAATCAATGGGAGAAGCGATGAGAATATTTACGCGTTTGTTGCACCCTCTTGCTGCTGCATCGGCTATTGCCTTGGCTGCCGTCGCTCAGCCGGTAGTGGCCAGTGCGTCGTCGGGTCATGCGGACGCTGCGTCAATGCGCGCGGGCGATTCGCCAGTGCGTTTGGGTGTGTCGCCGGGTCACGCGGATGCGGGTATTCCTGCGGCGAAGGCGACGGCGAGCCCGTTTGCGAGTCGGTCGCCGAGCGGTGGTTCGCCGAGTCCTTCGACCACCTCGCCGGGTGGCTCGGTCGGCGCTCCCAAGGGGGACATTCCGAAGGGGCTTGAAAAGTTCTACAAGCAGAAGGTCAGTTGGGCGCCGTGTAAGGACGACGCGAAGATGCAATGCGCGGACGTGAAGGTTCCGCTGGATTACAAGAAGCCCGGTGGTAAGGCGATCACTGTGGCCATGGCGAAGGTTCCGGCTAAAGGCGGCAAGCCGATGGGGAGCCTGTTCATCAATCCCGGCGGCCCCGGAAGCTCCGGAATTGAGATGGCTTCACACGTCGACTTAGCCGTTAGCAAAGATGTCATGAGCAAGTACGACATCATCGGTTTCGATCCTCGAGGGGTTGGCTCTTCGACGCCCATCGATTGCATCGACGAGCGCGAACTAGGCAAGATCTTGGATTCCGATATCGATACCTTGACGGAGGCTGGGCGGAAGGCCAGGAAAGCACAGGCTCGGCAGATAGCGAAAGGATGCAAGGAGAAATCCGGTGAGTTGCTCGCGCACGTCGGCACGGAGTCGGCTGCCCGCGACATGGATGTTATGCGCGGGCTGGTGGGAGACAAGAAACTCAACTATCTTGGTTTCTCTTACGGCACCGAGTTGGGCGGGGCGTATGCCGATCTCTTCCCGAAAAAGGTCGGCAGGATGGTGCTTGACGGCGCCGTCGACCCCCAGCTGGACTTCTTGCGTTCGGCCTACGAGCAGGTGCTCGGTTATGAGAAGTCCTTCGAACGCTATGCTGAGTGGTGCGTGAAAGCGGGCAACTGCCCGTTGGGTTCCTCGGTGGATGCGGCGAAGAAGAAGATGCGCGCCCTGCTGGATCAAGCTCGCGCTACGCCGTTCAAGACCTCGGATTCGAATAGGCCTCTCAATCGGGCGATGCTCCGATCCTCCGTCACCGCATTTCTGGCCGACGATCGGACGTGGTCAGTGCTTAATCAGGCCTTCGATCAGTTGATCAAACAAAATGACGGTTCGCTTTTCCTAAAAGCTTTCGACGCAATCTCGCGTCGTGAAGGGGATAAGTTCAAAAACAATAAAAGAGGAGCCTACTGGGCAATCAATTGCGCGGACTACAGGCAGGAATCCGAAGCTGACTACTTGAAGTACGCAAAAAAGCTGAAGCGGGAAGCTCCCGCCATCGGAACCTTTTCTGAATACGACAGTATCGCCTTCTACATGTGCGCCGAGTTCCCGCATCGTCCGAAGTCCAACCCCGGGCCGTACACTGCGAAGGGGTCGGCTCCGATCGTGGTGATCGGTACAAAGTATGACCCGGCGACGCCGCATCACTGGGCGCAAACTTTGCACAAGAGCCTGAGCAACTCGGTATTGCTGACGTTGGAAGGCGACGGGCACACAGGCTATGGAAAGGGGACGTCCTGCATTGACTCTGCGGTCGACAAGTATTTGTTAACCGGCG
>CAUSGP010000017.1:0-16252 GCA_963531075.1 uncultured Actinomycetaceae bacterium
GGCGGCCTATGGTTACGACGATTGCGTCGAAGTCCGCTATATGTCCCTCGACGACAACAAGGAGAACAACCAGACAGACAACAAGGGGAACCCGAAGCGTGCACGTCTCGAAGACGGATCGTACGAAGAACGCGGTGTTTCTCCAACCGATCTCTTTTCTCCCGGTCCGGATTTTAAAACATATCGGCCTGCTCCAATAAGCATCTCAGTGACCAAGAAAAACAATCAAAAGAATTACAACGGACAAGAGGGAAACAAAAGCGACACCAAGGGTTCAAGGAGAGGTAGTAATAATAATTCCACTCGCAACGGCAGCAGCGCCGGCCGCAGCCGTCGAAAGCGAGGTCAAAATCGCTGACTATGAGGATTACCGCCGCATAGCACTCATGAGAGCCGGACTGTGCCCACAAGAATCTCCACTATAAACCGCCTACGGAAGCCACCAGTCGTGAAAAAGAAATCCGGCCCACGCCAACCAGTGCAGGTCGGCCAGGCCGAACGATTCGTCTGAGAATACAGCTCACCACACCCCGCTGTACAGGCCGACGTCGTCCAGGGCAGGCGCCGTTCCGAACACTTCGGCGCGCCCGCAGCAGGCCGCGCACAGCGGGTAGACGTGGACCACGTCGTCGGTCTCGCTGATGATCTTGTCAACTCGGGCGCACACCTCCGCGAGCTGCTCGTTGCTTAAGCGCAGCTGGAAAACGGACTCCTGCATCCGGTAGCCCCATCCTTGCAGATAGTTAGCCAGGCGCGTGCGGCGGCGATTATTTGCGACGTCATAGGCCACGATCACCGTCAACGCCATGACACGCCCACCCATTCGTAGCCGGGCTCCAAGATCGCGCGGCCGAGCAACTGCGCACTGTGGTGGATGTGCCTACGCCACGGGCCGGCGAACCCCGGCAGAGCACCCTTGACACTGCGTTGAAGAGTGGCCTCATACCCGTCGACCACCGCTTTCTTCCCATCTTTCGTGAGCCAAACGCCCTCGCCGTCGTCGGATGGGCCACCGTGCTCTGGGCGCAAACGCCGGGACCGAAGAAGCCCAAAAACCATGCGGTCCACGAGCAGCGGGCGGAACTCCTCCATGAGGTCGAGCGAAAGACTGGGCCTTTTGTCGGTCGAGGCATGCAGCACTCCGAGCGAAGGCTCGAGCCCAGCGGCGAACAGCGCGGCCGTACACTCGCCCAAAAGCAGCGAATAGGCGTAGGAAAGGGCAGCATTCGCCATGTCTTTCGGCGGGCGCCTGCTGCGGCACGGAAAAGAAACCTCCGGCGGAAGCAAGCCCGCAACGCACGCGAAGTAGACGTTCGAGGCGGCACCTTCCATGCCCATGACCTCGTCAATGCTCGCGGCATCCGGCAAATCCGCCATGATGTAACGGATGTCGCGGCACGCCGCTTCCAGCCCGACGACGCCGCCTTGCCAGCCTGCACCCCCGCTCCAGCCTGCACTCTCGCTCCAGCCAGCGTTCTCGCTCCAGCCTGCGCTCACAGCTCTATTAACGCCGTCAGCCGCACCCACGCTTATGTCACCGCCAAAGATCGGACCCGTCTTCCCATCATCACCCGCATTCGCGCACACCCCCATTCCATCCCCGGCATTCGCGCACACCTCCATTCCATCACCCGTATTCCTTTCTCTTTCCCTGCGCCCTAGCCGGTGCAGAACGTGGAGTTGGTTTCGGAGTTTGGCGCGCACGATGTTCCGGGCGAGAGGGAGCCGCGCTTCTTCGTCAGCTGCAAATTCCGCCTGCTTCAAGAGGCGTTGAGCATTCACCGTCGACCGAGGCCCGGCAAGCTGGCCCAGGTATGTGCCGCGTCGGGAAAGGCAGAGCACGTCGATGTCGTTGTACAGCGCCCACGAGCGAGCTCCGGCCGAAAGGCCAACGTTTCCCGTCAACACGATACGGCTCACCATTCGCTGCGGAATGGACATCTGGGGTAGTCCATTGGGCGCGTCAACGACTAGCCGTCCCTTCGCTACGTGCACGCGAGAACCGTCGCGCCCTACATACACGACATGAACGGGGGCGTCGGCGCCAGTGGACGGCTCAAGTGGCCGATTTTGGGAATAATCGACGCCAAGATGGCAAAATCCTTCGTCGAAGCTGGTCATGACAGTTGCATCCTCATTGATTCTCAGGCCGCGAGAGCGGACGAGTTCAGTAAATAGGTCGAGCCCCTCCAAGAGCTCGGAGCGCCGCGGGGCACACAGGGCGATTGTGGAGCCGTAGCGAAGATAGGAAAATCCGGCGTCGCACATCGCATCGTCAATGTCCGTGAAAGCGAGATTCTCGACAAGGGGGCAAAGTGACGAACCTTCAAGCACCCCTCGGAGCCTCTCCTCGGCACCCGGCCGGATACCTTCAAAGCGCGGTAGCCCAAGCAGGCAGAAGAGATCCAGTGTGCGCTCGCAGACCAAGCCCCGATGGAGTATCTCCAAGGAGTCATCAAGGTCGACGTCGGATTCCAACCCGTCGATTTCCGCGAGGAGGACGTTGGCGCAGCCCTCGGCTCGTAGGCGGGTGAGGCGGCCGATGACGGCATCGATCCCCAGCCCGCTGCGCGCACCGAAGGAACTTGACGATTGCACGGCCTCCGCAGCCGGGCCAACGGCAGCTGTAACCGCCCATTCAACTATCTTGTCGCGCAAAGCGGGAACCCACAGAATCGGAGCGGAAGCCGGCCGGCGCGGTGGGGAATCCGATCGGCTTGACGTGGAAGCTTGCTGATTTGGCGCAAAAGCTGATGTGTTCAATGGTGCGAAAGCCGATGTATCCGATGCGGGAACTAATCGGCTCGACGCGAGCGAAATCGGCCCGTGCGTGGATGAAGCAGCTCCAGCCCCACTTGCATGGGTCCTAGCAGCCCCCGTTCCAAACCCTTCGCGCAACAGACCGCGCCTTTCGCATTTGAGCGGATATAGCGGGCCTGGCTTGTACAGCCCGGTCCTGAGGTCGGCAGACAACCTTTCGAGGAACACCTTTAGGTCGGCGGCAATTTCTTTCGCCTGGCGTCGAAGCTGCTGGTCGAGAAGATCTTCGGCCCGTACACGGTTCCATGCCGCCGTTAACGCTTCGATCGAGGTTAAGCGTTCAAAGGTGCTTCCGAAACCGGGCAAGCCTACGAAGGTCGATCCGGTTGCCGTTAGCTGCCGGACTTCGCCGTCGAAACCTGGAGCACTCGAGCGTGGGTCCGACGTTAGCCGGACAGACTCGCCAGTTCTCGCGGATTCAAGCACGCGAAGCGGAAAACAGTTTTTCCCGAAGCACCCTGTTTTCTCAAGAATAGGACGACGTCGGAAGGAGCCGCGTGCTCGCAGTTTTAGTGAAGCGTCCATTGCTTTCTATTCCTTTGATTAATCCTGATGCGTGTTTCCAGATCTTTGCTGTGACAGTGGCAACCGATCTCTAATCCGGTGTTACTGATTTTCGATTCGGTGCTTTCGCGTGATTTTGAATTCAGTGTAGACCTATAGGGCTTTTTCTGCTCGACAATTGGCCATTACCATGAAGTAATTTATTCGTTAAAGAAGATCGTCAAAATAGTTTCCGATAAGTAACCTTGAGGTGGTGGTTTTTTGGCTTGGGTTTGTTGGAAGCCGGTGGTGTACTGGTGGGTAGGGAGTGTCGGTGGCGCTGGGGTTGTTTGTGGCGGTTTTCTGCGGTTGTGTGGTTTAATTGGAGCGGTGTGAGCCGGTCGAATGCGGTGCTTTCTAGGTCGGCGGCGATTTCGCTTCGGTAAGCGGCGTTGTGGCGCTGTTTTCTGGGGGTGGAGTCGGAAAGCACCAAGCACCAGAAGGTGCATTGAGACTTTCCCTCTTGATAGCGTCAATGATTTCCTTGTTTGGTCGGAAAGCACCAAGCACCAGAAGGTGCATTGAGACACGGGACAACAACATCCCAAGAAAAAGTCGGACGACGTCGGAAAGCACCAAGCACCAGAAGGTGCATTGAGACAACCATTTGCCTTGCACCCATTCTGTGCCATCCTGTCGGAAAGCACCAAGCACCAGAAGGTGCATTGAGACGTAAAGAGCTTACGCATTCCCTCTTCCTTTCTTTTGTGTCGGAAAGCACCAAGCACCAGAAGGTGCATTGAGACCATCCAGATTGATCAGCTTGAGGTCTGGGTTCGAGGTCGGAAAGCACCAAGCACCAGAAGGTGCATTGAGACAATTTTCAGCCAGACGTAGGGGCCGTTCCAGTTGTCTAGTCGGAAAGCACCAAGCACCAGAAGGTGCATTGAGACACGCCAATGCGACGAGCATGTAGAGCGCCTCCCGCTTGGTCGGAAAGTACCGAGCACCAAAAGGTGTATTGAGGCTGGCGTAGTAGCGCCTATGCGCCACCGTCTTTCCCTCGGAGAGGACCTCGCACCGGAAAGTTACGCATGCCGGCGAGATCAGCCAGGCAAGAATCAAACCAAGAATCAAACATCGTCGGGCATACGGCGAACCGTCGGCGGCGTGATCATCCAGAATCGGCCCGACCATCGCAGCGTCTTACGCCTTCGGAGCCGCCGCAATGAATCCGCCCCTTCTCACCCGGAAACCTCCCCACAACTGACTGCCTGACGGCCAAACTTCTCTGAATATCTCCTACATCCACGGGCACATCATCGTCCTTCCGTACCCGAAAGCCCAGAACGAATATGACCAAAACAAGAAGTAACCCCTACCGACAACATTCAGCACAACCGATCCGGCCGAATGAGGACCTCAGTTCTCACCACCCCAGACAAATAATCAGCACCCACGAGCCGTGAGAAGATCCGCACCATCAACATCGACGGCCAACTCCGCTCCGATACACCCCGGCACGGGGAAGGCTCAACACAACGCATTTAATCGCCCGGCCAAGGAACTGCCGGAAATCGCCTCCCCTAAGGCCGCCAGAAACCGCCTCCCCTAAACAAGAAGAACAAGCATATTGCGATCGAGAGGTGCACCGGCGAAAAATCCGAGGGAGGCGTCACCAGGAACGGACGAGCCAACCATGGAGCCAACCTCCACTATGGGACCGAAATCTTGCTCCTCAAGGAGCCCGGCGATCTATCGGAAGGCAATGTGGTTCTGGACAAATCGGAGAGTGCCTATCAACTGCACCTTCCTACCAGGATAGCGGATCGCTGGCGTTCAGCCATCAGAGATTCCATCCTTACACATCTGCTATTATTGCAAAGTAACCATAAGCCCCTCACATTGATCTGCCGACTAAGACAGGAGGACCTCATGAATAGAGGACCAATTATCACCCTGGTCGGGAGCCTCACCGCAAGGCCAGGGCGAGAGTCGAGGTCAAGACGAGAGACATCGTGAGGTCCGTGCCCGGCTACGCCCGAGGGTCCCGTACACAAACAGGGCGCCGGGGAGCACAGCGCAATACGCCAGACGGCCGAGGGAACCAGATATACCCTGAGCCGGAGGCGCCCCGCAACGTTCGACGGCGCCAAGGAGCGCCGGCAAGCCGTTGCATGTTCAATTTCATCGACACCAAGGCAGTATTATGAGCCCCGATACAGAAGCAAAGGTCAGTTCCGCCACATCGCCGTCCGGCACCACGGGGCCCAGCACAAGGCCGGAGGACGCCACAAGCTACGAGCAGGAGATGTTATCCAGGCTCGGCACATGGATCAAGCGAGCTGAGCAGGCGCTTATCACAAGCAAAACGCACGCACTCCGCCCGTTTGAACTGACCGTTCCGCAGTACGCAACACTTAGCGCACTGACATATGCGCAGGACCAGTCCGCCGCCCAGCTGGCCCGGACAGTACGGGTATCGCCTCAGACCATGGCAACCATCCTCTCCAACCTCGAAAGCAAGGGCCTCATCACACGTCGTACGTCACCGGTACACGGAAAGGTGCTTTTGGTGCGCCTGACGCCCCGGGCGGAGCAGGTCGTCGAAGAGGCAAACACTGCGGCCCTGAAAGTTGAGCAAGACCTCGCCATGAGGTTCTCCGCGGAGGAGATGACAAGCTACCTCAACTATCTCGAGCGGACGATAGACTGCCTGGCCCAGCAGGCGCAGAACTGATAGTCAGACCCGTCCCGGACGAGCAACGCTCCCCGTAAATCAGCGCGCGCCTTAAAGCAACGCTCCGTTTAAAGCGGCGCCCGCCTTACTGCAACGCTCCGTTTGAATCAGCGCTCCCCGTAAAGCAACGCCCCCTTAAAGCAGTGCCCACCTTCAACTTAGAGCTCAGGCTCAACAATCATCCAGCGGTGCTCACGAGCATGCTCCCGGAGCTGCGGTGATGGACACACTGCCACCGGGTGGCCCACAAGCTCCAGGAAGGCGAGATCACTATGATGATCGCCCATGCCGATCGTTCGCTTCAGGTCGACCCTCGCCTCGCGCGCCCACTCCAGGACCCTGGCGCGCTTCCCCTCACCGACACATGTCCGTTCCCGCTCACCGGTGAGGAGGCCGTCGGCGCCAACAACCAGCTCCGTGCACAGCACATCATCCGCAGGAATCCCCAGCACCTGGGCAATCGGATCGATGCACGCCCGGTGGGAGCCGGTTACGAGGGCTACCGGAAGCCCTCGCTGACGGGCCGTCTCAATGACCTTTCGGGCCGGTTCGATCCAGAAGCCATCCACAGCACGACGCGCAGCAAACCACGTGCGCCCGCACCGTGACGCGACAGCGGGATCCAGGCCGGCGAGGCACGAGTAGTAGTACCTGTTGACCTCGTCCCTGGAACACCCGGAATCAGCCATCATCCGCATCCTCTGCCTTATCGCGTCAGGATCGATGAAGCTGGCCATCAAGGCATAAACATCAAGAATGCTGAACATGCTTTTGACGTCAATGAGCGTCTCATCGACGTCGGTGATCACCGCCTGGATCCGCGTCCAGTCGATGCGCTCAAAACTATCAATGCCCTCACCCACGAGCCACCTCCTGCCCGGTGCCGCTCCGATTGGCGCTGGCCAGATTGGTTTCAGGCGGGTTGGTTTTGGTCAGATTGGTTTCATGAGAGTTAGTTTTGGCAAGTTTGATTTCAGTTAAGTTGGTTTTGTCCGAATTTATTTCAACCGAGTTGATTTCGGCTGGTTCGATTTCAGAAGGATTAGTTTCAGCTGGCTTAGCACCAGTTCGGTTGGTCCCGGTTCGGTTAGTGCCGGTCAAAACAACCCCAATGGCGCGACGAGCCCGCTCGGCCTCCTTCGGCTCCATCCGTTCGCGAGGGAAGGCCGTGAACGTGACGCGGACTACCGAGCAGCGCCGTCCCGCCTGAAAGAGCTCCACCTCGCAATCGACCTCAACTCGCTTGGAATGCTCGCCAGATATCGACACCACTCGCAAAACCACCTGAGCCGCAAGCGGGAAGAGGAAATTCTCGAACGTCGTATTGAGCGTGTTGATAACGTAGTAATACCCACGCCCTTCGTGCGACCCAATCAGGAATGTCTCCGATACGGCCAAAAACATCTGCCTGGCCGCCTCAATTACCACCATGCCCTGGACGTGAAGGCCGGTCTGGTGGTCAATCAGGAGCTCGTTGTCATTGTGAATGAGGAGGGACGCCCTATATTCGTCTCCCTCCTGCACCAGATCGGCGATGAGCACGTTGCTTTGACGATGCTTGTGAACCTGGTGACGGCCCAACCCGCGCACCTCAGGTACGTTGATCGTCACCTTGTCCTGCAAGCCACTGCCGGCCAGCTCGGAACGCATCGCTTCCAGCTCGTAATCGCTCACCCCTTGCCCCAGGACGACGTTCACCCTGTCAAATTCCGGCTCAGCGCACCTGGCTTTGAGCCACGAAGCAAACTGCTCCACGCTGACAACGTCGTCCTGCTCAGCAAATCCGGCGAAGCGTTCCCCGACGACGATCAAGTTCTCTTCCATCACTAGTTCCCTTCCGTATCCATCATCGACGTGCCATGAAGGCCGCGGTGCTCTACCGCCACCCGCCAGCACCCGGTCCCGGTGCTTCCGTCAGCCCCCAGTCCCGGTGCTTCCCTCAACACCTGGCCTCGATGCATCACCCAGCGCCGGGCCTTGATGTTTCCGCCGGCACCCAGGCTTGATGTTTCCGTCAGCACTCGGTCCCGATGCTTTCGCCAGTACCTGGCCCCGGTGCTTCGGCCGGCACCCGGTCCCGATATATCCGCCAGCACCGGGCGCTGACCCGTCACCCACCGGCACCCGGCCCCGGCTCACCCGGGTCTTCTGACTGCCGTTCCGCCCGGGACCCTCTCACAGAGAAAGGATCACCGTGCCCCGGCAGCACCAGCGCGTCGCTAAGGTGCGGGCGTAGGATGGCCGCGCTGGCCTCGAGCGTGACCCGGTCACCGCCCGGCTCAATGGCTCTGCCGAGCCGTCCCCCTCCCAGGACGACATCGCCGGTCAGAACAAGGCGATCATCCCCGGCCGTCACAAGGTACGCGACAGAGCAGGGAGTGTGGCCCGGTGTTGCAAGAACATCGACGTGCAACGTGTCCCCGAACGTCATGGACCCCGTTGCGTTCCGAAGCTGCTGGGGAGGCCGGCGCGGGTGACCGGCCAGCAGTTGGGACGGAAAATCCCGAGGAAGGCCGGCCTCGGGCTCAAGTAGCAGAGGGCGCCCCGCCTCATGGAGGACGACGGGAACATCAAGAAAATCTGCCAACGGTTGCGCGTCCCAGGTGTGGTCCATGTGACCGTGAGTCAGTAGCACCGCCTGAGCGCTCCAGCCGCGCGCATCGACCTCGTCAATCACCCAGGAGCCCGCCCCCACGCCGGGGTCCACGACGATGGCGTGGCCGTCCCGCCCGGCGATGATGTAACAGTTGGTGTAGCCGAATCGTTCGCCGAACGAACCGACCAAGACGACGGTGTCGCGCAGCCCCTCGGAGCGCCCCAGCTCAACGGTCTGGGCGCCGCTCACCCCCATGCGATCACGTACTTCCCTCTGGAGCTGCGATCCTCAAGGCGGCGATGGACGTCCGTGACCTCCTCCGGCGCAATAAGCGTATGCCGAGTCACGCCGTCCTCACCGTGACGCTGCACGGACTGAGCGCCGTGTGCCAGCGCCCGGCGCATATGCTCACGGAACATCTCCGGGCGGTGCCGCGCCAGTCCCCCGAGATGGTAGCCGACGAGGGCGTGACCGCCGAACCAGACGCTGTCGCAGCCGATCTCCACGTCCTTCCCGGCTGCGTCGCCCATGATGACGTGACGGCCAAGGAACGCCACCTTGCCGCGGAGCACCTGGCGCGCCTCTCCCCCAACGGAGTCAAAAATGACGTCGAAAGGCTCCAAGCCTTCAAGCTCGTGGTACCCGACCAGCTGCACCCCTGAGCGAGCCACGTGGTCCGGAAGTTTCGACGGGTCACTGGTGGCCGCAACAACCGTGCAGGAGCGCTCGCGCAAAAGATCGATAAGCCACGTTCCCACACCGCCGCCGGCAGCGGTCACCAGGACTCGTTCCCCGGCCTCGGGCCGCCCCGAGACCTCAATAGCGCCCACGGCCGTCGTGCCGTTGCACAGCGCCGCCACCGCGTGAGCATCACTGAGAGCCTCGAGCTCTCCGTCCAGGCGAATGACCTGGCTGCCGTTGGCCACCGCGTACTCCGCCTGGCCGCCACCGGCGAGGGTCAGTGCCGCAACGCGATCACCAACCTTGATATCCGTAACACCGGCCCCGATCTCCTCGACGACGCCGACGGCCTCCAAGCCCGGTGCGTGCGGCAGATCGACGCGGATCTGCCCTCTGCGGAACATAACCTCGGCGAAATTCACCCCGGAGTGAGTGGTGCGGAGCAACACCTGGCCGTCGCCGGGGGTCGGACGGGCGGTATCTGTGACCTCGAGGACCGAGGGATCTCCGTAAGAGCGAAAGAAGACGCTGCGCATAATAAATTCTCCTAGTTGTAATTGGTTTTTATGGTTGGCGTGCCGTATTGATGGTGGCGCGGCTCGATTGATGGTGGCGCGGCTCGCGCGGGTGGGGTGGGGAGTGCCGGGGCCAGTTCGGCTCACACCGCGAGCCGCAGATGCCGGCGGTCGAGCTGTCCGATCCTCTTGGTAACGGACTGACGTAACCGCGGCGATCGCCGTACGGCCTGGCTCAGCAGACCGCGTTGCAGAAGCGCCGTGGTCGAATCACTGGCCCCAAAACGCGTGAGCAGACGACTGGTTCGCATGATCCGTCGAAGATCACGCCGCCGCTGTCGGGTGTAAAAGTCCATCGCCGTCTCGATGGCGCTCATGTCACCGGGGTCGACCGAGCTCAACGTGCTGGTCAGCAGAGCCGCGTCCTTCAAGCCGCTGTTCATTCCCTGCCCTCCGGCCGGGCTCATCGTGTGCGCAGCGTCGCCGACAATCGCGACCCTGCCTCGTGCGTACCGGTCGGCGTGACGGAACAGCACCTCGAAGTGAGATTCCCAGGGCAGCTCGCCAACAACGACGCCCTCAAGGCCGGTGCGGCGTCGCAGCGCCGCCTGGAATCCGGCCGTTCCTACATCGGCCGCATCCGGGGGCACCCCGATCGCGATACGGAATCCGGCCGCGCCCATGGGCACGAGCCCGAGCGCACCGTCGTCGGAATAATAATATCCGACGTCATGCCTCGGGACCGGCCCATCGATCGGCACATCGGTGATCGCGAAGGTCAGGGGGCCTCCGAGATGCTCGTATCCGAGGCCGGCCAGCCCGCGAACGGCGCTTCGGGCACCGTCGGCGCCGACGACGAACTGGTACTCGGAGTCATCGGCACTGCCGCGCAGGGGCGAATCGTCCGTACGCTCGAGGTACACGTTCACTCCGCTGCCGGTTTGAACAAGGTCGGTCAGCCGAATATTGCGCTCAACCTTGACGCCTACGGAGTCGAGACGGTCCTCCAAGATGGCCTCCAGATTCGGTTGAGGAATCGAGACGCCAAACGGGTAGACGACCCGCTGCAAATCCGACAGTTCAAAGGTCGCGAGCCGGCGCTGCGGCGTGGACACGGTCACCCGCTCGACCCTCGTCGAGGCCCCGATGACGGTGTCGGCGATGCCAACACCGCGAAAGAGCTCTAGCTGTCTGGGCCAAACGGTGGTGGCTTTGGAGCGCCCTAAACGTTGAGAGCGCTCGTCAATCACTCGGACGTCAAAGCCCGAGTGCGTGAGCCCCAGCGCCGTCATCAGGCCCGTTGGACCTGCACCGACCACAAGGACTGAGGTTCTGCTATGTGACATCTGATGATCACACTCCTGTCGAGGTCACAAATACGGCGGCGGAGACGGTGAAGCCGGCTCCGGCACTAATAATTAAATTGACCTGCTGCCGTGTGCCGGCCAATTTCACGGATCGATGGATGTCGGCGAGATTGGCAATGGCATCGCCCGCTCCCAGGTGCCCCGTCGTCGCCTCGGGGCCGTGGATTGGAACGTCGCCGACCAGTTCCGTCACAACCGGGACGTACAGCGAGTCCAGGGTCTGGGGCATGAGACGAGGCAGGTAGACCCCACCGGTCAACCGGGTCCCGGCCTCATCAAGGACACGGGGGACGAGCATCCGCAAACTGCCCCGAATCTCCTCAACGAGGCGCTCCTTCCCGTACTGCTCGAAGAACGCCTTCTTCGTCGCACGAACGCTGATGGGCTGCACTCGCGCCGGCTCAGGGCCTTCGGCTTGACGATCGTGATGCATTTGCGCCAGGCCCGGCATTGCGCGGCTTCCGAGCGCAACTAGTCGACTTTCGATGTCGTCGATAGCTTTTACACCGGGGTCGTTGGTCACCACGACCGCCGTGCCGGCGTCTCCGTACAACACACCGTAATCACCCGCCCACCGATCGAACCCTGGCCATGAGAAGACGTCACCGGTGGCGACCACGGTTGTGGTCGGCTCCCGGCCAGCAACGCACGTTTGCCTGGCCAGCTCCCATCCGGCGGCAGCGCCGTTACACATCTGCTGGAGACCGAAGGGCAAGCAGTGATGCAGGTTCATTCGACGGGCGACGTCGTGCGCAGGCGACCAGAAGGGGGAGCCCTGGGCGTGAGTCCACGCGTAAAACAGTGCCCGCACGTCATCCGGCTCAACATCCGTGCTGCGCAGAGCCGCCATTCCGGCGTTGGACGCCAGCACGACCGGCTCGACCTGAGCAACCGGAAGCTCGTGGGAGGGTGCCGGTTGAGGCGGCCTGCCGCTGACTCTACCGGCCCGTATGGCCGTGTCGAACGACTCCGTCGCGCCTGATGTGAACACATTCGGGCCGAGCAGGCGCAGTCCTTCTCCGCTCATTGACCCCACTTCGCTCATTGACCCCACTTCGCTCATCGACCGCACTTCGCTCATCGACCGTGGCCCGTTCAGTAACGGTCGCCAGCGGTCGAGGGCAGCTCGGAGAACCGCTTCATCCACTCCTCAGGAATCTGCACGTCCGCTGCGGCAAGATTCTCCTTCAGGTACTTCATCCTCTGGGTACCGGGAATTGTCACAACGTTCTTTCCCGCGGCGAGAACCCAGGAGATCGCGACCTGAGCGGGCGTCGCGCCAAGCTCGCGGGCGCACTCGCGCAGCGGCGTAAGAATCTGCTCGTTGTTGTACGCCACAGCATCATCCTGGAAACGCGGGTTCCTTCGACGCCAGTCTTTCGGGGAGAGGTCGTCCTTGCTCGCGATCGTCCCGCTCAGGAAACCACGCCCTAGGGGCGAGTAGGCGATGAACGTGATGCCGTGTTCCTCGCAATAGGGCACGACCTCGCGCAGCGCCTCCTGGGACCACAGGGACAGCTCGGACTGGACGGACTCCACCGGGTGGATGGCCTGAGCTCGCTCGATCTCCTCCACCGAGACCTCGGATAAGCCGATGGCCCTGGCCTGCCCCGTTCTGGCGATGTCCGCGAGCGCCTCCCAACTCTTCTCGAGAGGCGTCTGCGGGTCAATGCGATGAAGCTGATAGAGGTCCACATGGTCGGTGCGCAGGCGCTCCAGACTCGCCTCGAACGCCCGCCTCAGGTGGTCAGGACGCCCGTTCCTGCTGGTGCGGCCCTCGTCGTCGACAACCAGTCCGCCCTTGGTGGCGATGAACACCTGGTCCCTCACGTCGCTCAGGGCGTCGCCCACGAGTTCCTCGTTGGTGAACGGCCCGTACTGGTCGCTGGTGTCAAACAATGTCACACCCGCACGGTAGGCGTCCTGAAGGAAGGCGATCCTTTCCTGGCGCGTGTGGGACGGATCCGTGTACGCCCACGACAGCCCCATGCAGCCGAGGCCGACTCTGTTGACCGCCTGACCGGTCGCCGCTACCTGAAATGCCATACTGTATTGTCCTCCTGTTTTTTTTGGTTGTTATTTGTTCCTGTAGGCGGCCGATGCGTCTGAGATCGTTGCCTGCACACGCATCACCACCCTTATGTCACCACTGCATCAAGGTGAGCCCGACCGACATTCCGCCGCCGAATGCGGCAAGTAGAATGAGGTCGCCAGCTTGAACCTCGCCACTGCGTGAAAGCTGCGCGAGGGTGATCGGGATCGACGCCGCACCGGTATTTCCAAGGCGCCCAACCGTCAGGTGCTGCGTCGCATTCGGCAGGCCGAGCGCGTCGAACAGCTCGGTGAGCATGACCCCATTCGCCTGGTGGGGGACAAAATGCGACACGTCCTTCATGTCGACGCCGACCTCGTCAAGGAAACGGTGGACGATGCCCGGCACCCGCTCAATGACGAATTCTCTGACACGGCGTCCCTGCATCTGGAAGTAGCATGAATCGGCCGCTATTGAGTGGTCCACGAGCGGCAGCCGGGAGCCTCCTCCAGGTACGCGAATGACGTCCGAGTACTCCCCGATGGTGAGCATCTTGCCCGCAACCATGGTGTGCGAG
Source organism: uncultured Actinomycetaceae bacterium (assembly GCA_963531075.1). Lineage (GTDB taxonomy): Bacteria > Actinomycetota > Actinomycetes > Actinomycetales > Actinomycetaceae > Peptidiphaga. The sequence continues at coordinate 13,812 of CAUSGP010000017.1, forward strand.
CGGCCGGCAATCCGGTGCGCAGGCTGTAGCAGCACGGCCCCCGCCCCGTCTCCGAACAGGATGGCCGTACGGCGGTCGGTCGGGTCAATGATCCGAGAGTAGACGTCCGCTCCGATGACCAGCGCCGTACCGTCCGTCGCGGCCACAAGCTCCGACGTCGTATTCAGCGCAAACTCGAAGCCACTGCACACGGCGTTGACGTCGTATGCGGCGGCATTCCTTGCCCCGAGCCCCGCCTGGACAAGCGCTGCCGTCGGCGGCTGCGGGTAGTCGGGAGTGGACGTTGCCACGACTACCAGGTCAACGTCATCACCAGTCAGCCCGGAGTCGCGCAACGCCGCCTTCGCTGCAGCCAATGCCAGGTCGCTGGTCGCCTCCTCGCTGGCGACCCACCGTCGCTCTTCGATAGCCGTTTTCCGCATGATCCATGCATCGTCGACCCCGGCGGGCCGCCCGACCTCGGTGTTGGACACGACGCGGTCCGGAACATACGCCCCGAATCCCACCACGCCGGTGCGGCCAACCAGCTCTTCCTTCTCCTCCTTGCGCTTGAGTGGAAGAGTTCGTTTGAGCGGAAGAGTGAACCCGTCGAGGACCGGGGGCTCCATTGTTAGCACCATTTACGTTACCTTGCCTTATGTATCACGGTATTACATATAAAAGCGGGGAAAAGATATGAGACAGAACACTGCATTCTGTCGCTGTAGGCGTGTCCACAGCTAACGCCCAAGGCGGTCAGATGGTGTTGTCTGAGCCATAGATTTCCCCATGTGTCAAGACCTTGAGAATTAACAGTGCACTTATACTAAGTGTCGCTACCTCGCGGACGCAAAACGACGTCGAGCCCCATCCCGGACGCCTGCGAAAAGAGCTCAATCCCTCGCGTTACAGGCGAAATTCGCAGATCGTGGTGGGCGCAGGAAGTAAATTGTCGACGCAGACAAGGGCCAAGATCACAGGAAGGTAACCACCCTGTGAGCTCTCTTATTCTTCACGTGAGCCGCTGAATAATTCCGCCTACGCATTACCCCGGCACGCCCCCGCAAGCCCGGCACGAACGGCCGCCGCCTACGGCAGCAACTTCGACCCGGACGTGGAACACCCCCACGCGCCCGGCGAACGGCCGCATCCCTGGCGAGCACCTCGCGTAGCCGGCGAACGCCGTATACCTGGCGAACGGCCGTATACCGTAGGCTTTGAGGCGTCCCAGAAATTCTTAAGACGCGTATTGACACCACGGTTAGAGCGAAAAAATCGCCCCTTCTCAATCGGGCGCCTTCTGACCGCTTTAATCGGGCACCTTCTGACCGCCGCGGCATCTAACCACCACATTAACGGAATTATATGCAAGGGAAGTGCGCATGTAGTCGGCCCCAGGATATCGACGGCTTTTTCGCACGGCATCGAACATGGTTATAAATAGATAGAACCTGCCCCAGGTGCCGATAAAGGCAATATCGCCCGCAGTTTCCTGTCCAAAACACTGGGCACCAAACACCGCACTGAAGCTGTGATCTCGATACATCGAGGACCCATGAACGCAGCCGGTTGGAAAATACTAGGTACCAAACAATGTATTGAAATCACATTTTTGGGTGTGAAAATCCACTTCGAACGTGGATACCGCTAGTGCACGAAACGTCGAAACAAACTCGTACTTCTCACGGCCGATGGAGATAAATCCAACCAGGAATGCGACATTGCCAAAGCGCGGAATAAGCGGAATTGACCTAGTCGCTCATCTACGTTTATTCACTCGTGTGCGCTTAGCAGCGGGCCTACGGGAGCCGTCTCGAAAGTTGGCCTCAGTCCGCTTAGTCCACCCACGCACATGCGCGCATCGGTTCGATCTAGCCATTCATTCGCGCTTGGCGGCCGGCTTGCGCTTGGCGGCCGGCTTGTAGGGTGAGACGGTTGGATCGCCGTCGATCCAGAAACGCCAAGGGAAAGCCTCGCCGTCGCCGCCAGGTCCGGCAACGCCCACCCTCGGGCCGCTACGCACCAGTTCCGCCGGAACGGCGTCGGCGGGCTCGGCCAGCTCAAGGCGGATCCGCGAACCCGCACCGCCCAGCGGCTGGCCGTCGTCCTCACGGGTCAAACCCAGCGCCGACGTCAACCTCGCCGGCCCTCGCGCCAAATCCCTATCCTTGCTAGCGGCGGGCCGCCGCGTGCGTGCGACGTCGATACCTTCCACGACCTCGCCGGCTCTCATAAGCACCGCACGCGAGACGCCTTCCATCCCGCAGACAACGTTGGCGCAATAATGCATTCCGTAAGTGAAATAGACATATATCCGCCCCGCAGCCTCGAACATCGACGCATTACGCGCCGTCTTACCCCGGAAAGCGTGCGACCCCGGGTCGATCTCGCCAGCGTAGGCTTCAACTTCCGTCAACCGCACACCCACCGAACCCTCCGGTGAGGCCACCGGGAGCCTGGCC
>CAUSGP010000018.1:0-16196 GCA_963531075.1 uncultured Actinomycetaceae bacterium
AGTGCGCGGCAATATCGAGAGGATGGTCGGCACCGTCGTCGAGGAAGTCTCCGACGCCACCATGCAGGCCAATATCGGCGGCAAGATCTCGGTCGAGCTGAAGAATCCTCTGCGGACCCGTCAGGATCTCGCCCGCGTCTACACCCCCGGCGTCGCGCGCGTGTGCAAGGCGATCCACAGTAATCAAGGGGAAGCCAGGCGCTTGACGATCAAGGGCAATGCCGTTGCCGTGGTCACTGACGGAACCGCCGTGCTCGGCCTCGGCGACATCGGCCCGGAGGCGGCCCTCCCCGTCATGGAAGGCAAGGCCGCACTGTTCAAGCGTTTTGCCGACGTCGACGCCTGGCCCGTGTGCCTCGACACCAAAGACACCGAGGAGATCATCTCGATCGTCAAAGCGATCGCCCCCGTCTACGGAGGCATCAACCTCGAGGACATCTCTGCGCCCCGATGCTTCGAGATCGAGGAGCGCCTGCGCGAAGAGCTCGACATCCCGGTGTTCCATGACGATCAGCACGGAACCGCCATCGTCACCCTCTCGGCTCTCATCAACGCCCTCAAGCTGGTCGGCAAGCGCATTGAGGACGCGCGAATCGTCGTCTCAGGCGTGGGCGCAGCGGGATCCGCGATCATCCGTCTCCTCATGCTTCACGGTGCGACCGACGTTATCGGCTGCGGCCGCAACGGCGCCCTTGGCCCCTTCCGGGAGGAGGCCAACCCCCACCGCAATTGGCTGGCGCAGAACACCAACCCGCGCGGTTTCCAAGGATCACTCAAGGAGGCGGTCGCCGGGGCAGACGTGTTTATCGGCGTCTCATCAGGCAACATCCTCACCGGCGAGGACATCGCCACGATGGCTGACGACGCGATCGTCTTCGCCATGGCCAACCCAACGCCGGAGGTCGATCCCATCGCCGCGGGCCGCCACGCCGCCATCGTCGCCACCGGCCGCTCCGACTTTCCCAACCAGATCAACAACGTCCTCGTCTTTCCAGGGCTTTTCCGCGGGATGCTCGACGCCGGCGCCTCGAAGATCGACGACGAAATGCTGCGCCAAGCTGCCATCGCCGTGGCCGACGTCGTCAGCGACGAAGAGCGTAATTCCAACTACATCATCCCCGGCGTATTCGATTCGCGCGTCGTCGATAAGGTCGCCGACGCCGTGGTCAGATACGTCACGGGAAAAGAGCCGCGCCGCAAGAAGCTGCACAAGTCTAAGCGGGACAAATCGGGCAACGCGAAGTAGCAAGCGGGCCAAATCGGGCAACGCGAAGTTAAATATCGCTCGGACCCAAACAACCGCAGAAGATTCCCGCCGCCTGCGGAGAATGGCCGCCCTTTTCCACAAGTGGCGGGGACCTCTTCCCTTCAACGGTAAGGGCCTGCTAACCTGACCCTACGTCCATCCCGCAAGGAGGTGGAACGGCAACCAGTCCCAAACAAGATTAGGGAGAGAAGTATGGCATCTCGCATTTCACGCGTTCTGGCAACGCTTCTTCTTGCAATGACCACCTTCCTTTCGGCGTGCTCATCGGATTCGAAAGATGCGACCTCGTCGAACAAGGCTTCCAACTCTTCCGAGAAGCAAACCGGAAAGTGGCCGCGCACGATTAAGCACGAAAAGGGCGAGCTGACGCTAAAAAGCAAGCCCAAGAAGATCGTCTCCACATCCGTGACCGTCACCGGAACGCTGCTGGCCATCGACGCGCCGGTTAAGGCATCAGCTGCTACAACACCGTCGAATATGACCGACGACAAGGGTTTCTTCTCCCAATGGTCCTCCGTGGCCAAGAAGAAGGGTGTCGACGTCCTCTACCCCAATCTCAAATTCGACAAAGAAGCGCTGATCGCCGCGGATCCCGACCTCGTCGTCATCGCGAGCTCAGGGGCGGACAGCACAGCCGACCAGTACCAGGAGATCGCGGCCAAATATCCGACCATCGTCGTCGACTATTCGAAGCACACGTGGCAGGAATTGGCGAAGCAGCTGGGGGAGGCTACAGGTCAGGAAAACAATGCCAAGAAAGTCGTATCCGATTTCAACAAGTACGTGGCCGACGCGGCCGGGAAAGTCAAAGTTCCCGAGGGAGATGCTGCGGTCATCTCCTACAACGGGCCGGGCAAGGACCAGGGTGTAGCCAAAAAGAACGGGCCGCAAAGCCAACTCCTGGAAAAACTCGGTTTCAAAATCATCGAAGCGCCCGCTAGCCTCGAGGCGAAGAAGGACAAGCGCGGCGATTTCTCCTTCGTCACCCATGAGAATCTGACGAAGGCCGTCAACCCTCAAACCGTATTCCTTCTTACGGGAGACGGGAAAACCGAATCGGCATTCCAATCCGACGCCGTGGTCGCCAACATGCCGGCCGTGAAGTCGAAGCAGGTGTACGGGCTCGGCCCCACATCCTTCAGGATCGACTATTACTCCGGCAAGCAGATGGTCGACACCGTGGTCAAGCGACTCGGTGGCTGAGACATCGGGCCCGGCTCAGGTCGGCAGCAGTTCCGCTCGAGCCACTAACAATCCGGCTCGGGCCACCGAAACCTCAAACGCCGATCGGGTGCGCAAGCGCGGCCCGTTCGGCGTTTGCTTGGTCGCAGTGCTCATCGGCCTCCTCGTTGCTCTGACCGTTGCGAGCATCGCCGTCGGCTCACGCCTTATACCCGTTGGAGAGGTGTGGAATGCGCTTTTCTCCTTCGATTCGGGCGACGATGCCCACCTCGTCATTCGCGAGCTCAGGCTTCCCCGCACTTTCGTCGCGATCATGGGAGGCGCCTGCCTGGGCTTGGCCGGCGCGCTAGCCCAGTCGCTCACGAGGAATCCCCTGGCCGAACCTGGAACACTCGGAATCAGCCAGGGGGCAGCCTCAGGTGTGATGGTCGGGCTCTTCTTTACGAGCAGCTCTCACGTGACCGTCTACGTGTGGTTCGCCTTCGTAGGTGCGACCCTGACAGGCATTTTGGTGCACAGGCTCGGGCGGGCCGAGACGGCGGGGACGAATCCGACGCGCCTCATTCTGGCCGGTGCAGCCCTTTCGATCGTCTTGTGGGCACTCAACACGATCCTTCTTCTAGCTCAGCCTCCCGCTGTTCAGCAGATCTACAGAAACTGGGCGGTCGGTTCGCTGGCGGGTCGCAGTTGGGAGAATCTTCCCGTGCTCGCCGGTTGCTTGGTCCTGGGCGCAGTCATTTCCTGCATTCTTGCGCCTTCTCTCAACGCCGCAACTCTTGGAGCGGACATGTCGAAGGCGCTGGGCGTCAAGCCTCGAACCACGTGGGCACTGACCAATCTCGCGATCATTATCCTCGCCGGAGGGGCGACGGCTGCCGCTGGCCCGGTCGTCTTCGTCGGAATGGCTTGCCCCCACTTGGCGCGAACCTTGGCGGGCACAGACCATCGGCGTCTTCTTCCCCTCGCGGCGCTGCTCGGCGGGGTCACGACGCTGGCAGCGGACGTGCTGGGCCGAGTGATTATCTATCCCGGCGAGGTCGGGGTCGGTGCGATGACAAGCATCCTCGGCGCCCCGATCTTCGTTTGGCTCGTCCGACGCGGAAAGGTGCTCGGCCTATGAAGCTTATGCAATTTTCTCGCGCGGGCGGCGCGGCGCCAAAAACAGGCGGCGGCGCGCGAAAGAAAATCAGAATCGCCTTGGGTCCAATCCGCCTCGAAACCACAGCGAGAACTCTGCTGATCGGCACGCTGATGCTGGTCGCCCTCCTCGCCATCGGGTTAGTCCACATCGGCACCGGCAGCACGCAGATCTCCGCGAGCGACATCATCGAGTCGCTCGTCGGCGATTCCCCCAACGAGCAAACGGCGCGGATCGTCCAGACCGTGCGCCTGCCTCGATTCGTCACGGCAGTGGCGGTCGGTGCAGCGCTCGGGGCAGCGGGCGCTGTTTTTCAGTCGATTTCGCGCAATCCTCTGGGCTCGCCCGACGTCATCGGCTTCACCACCGGCGCCGCCACGGGAGGCATCGTGGAAGTCGTCGTCATCGGCGGCGGATCGCGAGAAACAGCCCTGGCTGCGGTCGGTGCGGGGCTGGCGACGGCGATGACCGTCTATCTGTTGGCTCAGCGCAAAGGGCGCAGCACCGGGTACCAGCTGGTTCTCGTGGGCATCGGGGTCAGTTCTTTTCTGACGGCCGTCAATTCGCTTCTTCTCGTTTACGGCGACACCGAGCAAACCGCCATGGCCTCCATGTGGCTATCGGGTTCGCTCAACTCCCGCACGTGGGAGCAAGCACTGCTCGTCGTCATCGGAGTTGTCGCATTCATTCCTGTACTGTGCGGAATCGCTCGCCGCCTCAACGTGTTGGAGATGGGCGACGATCAGGCAATGCAGGCGGGAATCCATCCCGAACGCGTGCGAATAGTCTCGATGCTCTGCGCCGTGGCTCTCACGTCGACGGCGGTGGCTGCTACGGGCCCCATCGCCTTCGTCGCACTGGCCGCACCGCAGGTTCTGAGAAGGTTGACTCGCAGTGGGCGCGTGCAGATTCTTTCCTCGGCTCTCACGGGTTCGACGATGTTGCTGGCGGCGGATCTCGCATCGATGCGCCTGCCCGTTGAGGTCGACGTGCCGGTGGGCCTGGCAACCGCATTGGTCGGCGGGGTGTACCTGTTGTGGCTCATCGCCCGATCGCGCTCAATCTAGGAGGATCTTCGAGGCAGCCTCAGCCAAGCAACTCCGTCCCCATCTCACAACTCGCACTCATTTCAAGCAACCCAGCATCCATTTCAAGCGATCCCGCACCCGTTTGGGAACAAGCGATCCCGCACCCATCCGGGCAATAGTCAGAGCTTTCGATTAGAAGGAGGAGAATGGACAGTCCGCTCATCGGCCGCGGTTTGCACTTGGCATACGGGCATACCACGGTCAGCCGGGAGCTCGACGTCGAAGTACCGGATCGATCGTTCACGGCGATCATCGGGCCCAACGCATGCGGAAAATCAACCCTTTTACGTGCTTTGTCACGCCTGATAGACCCGCGCGAAGGCGCCGTGCTGCTTGACGGCCAAGAAATCGCGTCCTACCCGGCGAAGAAGATTGCACGCAGGCTCGGCCTCCTCCCACAAAGCTCAAGCCCACCTCAGGGGATCACCGTGCGTGACCTCGTAGCCCGCGGCCGATTTCCACACCAGTCATTCTTCCGGCAATGGTCGCCGCAGGACGATGACGCCGTGGACTCGGCGCTGACGGCTACTCAAATGCTCGACTTGGCCGATCGAGCCGTCGACACCCTTTCGGGCGGTCAGCGCCAACGCGCATGGATAGCGCTCGTCTTGGCTCAGGAGACCCCGATACTGCTTCTCGACGAACCAACCACCTACCTGGACATCGCCCATCAGCTCGAGGTTCTCAACCTTTGCCGCAATTTGCACGAATCCGGCAAGTACACCCTGGTCACGGTGCTCCACGACCTCAATCTTGCGTTCCGTTACGCTACACATCTCATCGTCATGAAAGAGGGGAAGATCAAGGCGACCGGAGCACCGGCGGAGATCGTCACAGCGGAACTTATCAGCGACATCTACGGGATTTCCTGCATGTGCATTCCCGACCCTCACACGGGCTTGCCGCTCATCGTGCCGCTCGATCCGCCGCAAAGCTGACAGCTGTGGCAGGGCAAAGCTGACAGTGCGGCAAGAAGGTCCTCAGCTCCTTTCCCCGCATTCCCTCGCGGCATACCCGCCAATCACGACAAACTAAGAGGAAGGAAGAAAATGGCCACTGCAAATGGAACGGCCGCCCACGACGATCGTTACGACAACGACGGCCACCACAACGAGCACGACGATCACAAAGACAACGATCGGCACGGGCGCGACCACCATAACGAGCATGATCACCACGACGGCCACCACGAGCACTCCATAGCCACGGAAGGGCTGCCCGCCGCCATCGTCGTGGAAAGCGTTCACGACCTCACCCGCTCAATGAGGCGGATACGTTTCGCGGGCCCCGGCGTCGCGGGCTATCTCAGCCGCCCCAGGGTTCCGAACATCAAGTTGTTTTTCCCCGACGGCCCCGTGCTCGACCTCCCGAAATTCGGCGAGCGCGGGCGGTATGCCTACGCGCCGGGCCAGCGCGAAAGGGTCAGAACGTACACGGTCCGCGCTTACAGCGTGGAGGAATCCTGGATGGACGTGGACTTTGTGCGGCATGGCACGGGATTGGCCTCCTCCTGGGCAGAATCGGCCCGTCCGGGAGACGTCATCGGCGCCGTCGGCGGGGGCGGCAGGCTCCCTAGGGCATGCGACTGGATCCTCCTCATGGCCGATGACACGGGCATTCCGGCCCTTGCCGCGATCCTGGAGACTCTGCCCGAGGAGCAGCGGGGCGTTGCCCTCATCGAGGTCGATGCCGAAGCCGACGAGCAGCCGCTCGCGTGCCCGCCCGGCGTGTCCGTGCGGTGGCTGCACCGGCAAGGAGCCGATCCTGCCGCATCGCGCCTGCTGACGGATGCCGCAGATGCTCTCGCACTCCCCCCGGATCTCAACGGGGTTTTCGCGTGGGTTTCGGCCGAATCCCACGTGGTCCGCCACATGCGCAAAGACCTGCGCGATCGAGGAGTACCGCGGCGAAACCAGCTCATCATCGGGTATTGGCACGCGGGCAGGGCGGAATCGGAGTATTCGACGGAGTCGAACCATGATCGAGTGGCCGACGAATCGATGATCGCCATACCGGAGGCCTCGGCGCTGACGGCCGACTCCCTCGGCCTCGCAATGCGCGGCACGGACTAAAAAGCACAGCGCAAACTACATAACGACGCGGACCGACTGCGCGACGCAGTCGGCCACACAACGCGGTTTAGATCGACAGAAAGGCAAATCGCAGTCCACGAAGACGCCGTTCAACCCCGCTCGCTTCCAGCAAATCGCCTGCTCAACAAAAGCTCGCGGCAGATAATGGGCGAAAATGCAATGGGCATTATTTCCCATGCTCGCACGCAGAAAACATGATATGGTCCATTGCATCCCGGTTACGCACCAGAAAGGGTCGGGCAATGATCACGTTTCAAGATATTTTGACATGGAAAAGCAGCGGTTTGAAGACCTTTCAGTCTGTACTTGCCAAAAACGGCCGCGATCTCGAGCATGTCTATGACGAGTCGCGGCGTTTGTTCACCGACAAGTTCCTCGGCGCATGCGCTGAAGCCGAGGCTCGGGCGCGCAGGGCGCTTGTGGACGACGTCGGTGACGTGTACAAGCAGTTCGAACGGGCCGCTCACGACTTCTTGGCAGCGGCCGCCGCGGTCGACAAGGTGGTCAAGAAGGCCAAGGACCTCAAGCGGCGCGCGGATGCCGAGGGCTGCAACATCAGCACTCGAGGAAGGGTGTTCATTCCCGATGACCGAGTTCCGGAAGAAAAAGCAGATGAGACGCTTGAAGGGGAACTGATCATGCGAGAGGCCGCCGCGATCGTCAACGCGTTGGAGTTGGCGTACAAGGTCATCGAAGACCTTTTGGAGAGAGCGAAGGAGGCGAGCAAGGCGATTCTTTCGCACGGAGTGGCCAAGCCAAACTCCTCGTGGAATGTCGAAGAAGTCAATGACTGGTGGACCTCGCTGTCTGTAGAGGAGCAGCAGAAAATCGAGGTAATGCACCCCGATTGGGTCGGCAATCTCGGCGGCGTGCCCTTCAACGTGCGCGACCGGGCCAACCGCCGCCGTATCGACCCCATGCTCTCCGATATCAACAAACGAATTGCGAAGTTAGAGAAAGAAATCAACGACAAAGCCAATGACCCCAAATCGAGAGGGGGAACCTACGACCCCGATAAAGAAAGCGAGCTGCGAATCCTCGAGGAAAAACGCCGCGACCTGCTCTCGGTCAAGCGGAAGTTCGGTGGCGCGCCGGACGGGACGCATTCTTTGGTCAGCCTGGACGCATTCAAGGGCGACCACCTGTGGGCAGCGGTCGGCTCGGGCGACATCGACAACGCCGACCACGTCATGGTTCACACCCCGGGAATGACGGCCACCGTCGAAAGCCACCTCATGGGCAAAGGCAAAGGCTGGGGATCGGGCGTCTCCGGCGTCGACAACGTCCTCGCTGAAGGCAAAGCGCAACTAGAATCAACCGGACGCGATGAAAAAGTTGCCGGCATAACCGTTCTCAACTACGACGCTCCGCGCTGGGGCGAGGTCGTGACGCCAAACCATTCGGTGACCGGGGACCATCAGGCCGAAGTCGGGGGAAAGTCGGGGGCGGACATGCTCTACGCGGTCCAGGCGACGCATTCGGGCGACCCCCACCTGGTTGCATCCGGCCATTCCTACGGATCATCGGCGACCGGCTGGGCCTTGCAGCACTCGACGGTCGTTGACGACGCCATGTTCTCCGGCTCTCCGGGGGTGACGACAATGAATAACGAGGACCTCAACATGTTGCCGGGCCACACAAATCTCGGCGAGGCCGCATGGGACTGGGTCGCCGATGCGGGCAGATTCGGCGGCGACCCTTCCTTCAGCAAAGAGTTTAACCAGTGGAGCTGTGACGACTGGACGGCCCCGGACGGCACAGAATACAAGTACTCGGAGGGCCATTCCGAGTACATGAACAAGGGATACACATCCACCTACAACCAAGGCAGCATCCTCATCGGCAACGGCATCGCCGTCAAAGACGATTAAGACACGAATAGTTGAAATCCGAAGGAAACACAAATGGCCAAACCTGCCCACCGAACCTTATCTGTTCTAGCGATCACAGGAGTCATCATGGCAGCATGTTCCACCACACCCGAGCCTGGGCATATCGGCGGTGAGACGATCTCCCCAATCCCAGTTGTTCCTCTTGTTGAGGCCAGGCGCAAGGCAATCCTTCTTGAGCTCAAGATCCAGGACGTCCTCACCCGCAAATACGGCGTCGGGCAATGGAATCCCCCTCAGAAAAACTCTCAAGTCACGGCCTCGTCGACGGTGACCTGCCCAGACGGATACGTCACAGAGTCTTGGGACTTCGCGACCGCTGGGCCAATCAAAGATTCAAGGTGGAGGGAGGCCGTCGAACGAGTTTACAAGATTCTCAAACCCCTCGGATACGACAAGCCAGCTATGCGGCAGATCCGCAACGACCACATCACTGTCTTCAACCACCCCGGCACCGGCGGGCACGTCGAAATTCGGTACGACAAAGCCACAGTAATTATTGTCAACACAGGATGCGCCAAAGGCGAGACCTGGGAAGGCTGGCCCAACGGCACAGAAGTCCTGCCCGAACGCCTCCGCACCACAGGTCGCGCCCCCATCCACCTCGACCACGAAGTCTGGCCGGCGGAGGCCCCAGGCGGCAATTCCACGACACCGTCTTCACCCGCGAACAACGGCCAATCAACGCCGGCCGGCGAACCTGCCACGCCATTGAGCAATTCCTCGTCAGCCAATAACACTGACAATGGCGCAAAGAAAAGCTCGACAACCGGCGACTCTGACTCAATCCACTATCACCTAATTTCCTCACGATTCCCCTATATCCCCTAGCTACCAGATATCAGCATTTGTCGGAACACCGTTATCACCCACAAAGGAGCACTGAAATTGGAAAAACTCACCGTCAATCCAACGGCCATCAAGCAAGCGGGATCGAAGGTGACCGACATGGCGGCGCGCATCCGCGCCATGTCGGGTGAAGCCGAGGCACGAACATCCAACGATCAGCTCAAGGGAACGAACCTGGGAGCAGCCGCTGAACGTGCCGCTACAGCACTGGACAAGACACGCAAGACTCTCACCGATCGATTCAACCAGCACGCCGATGCGCTGACCCAAGCGGCACAAGCGCTCGAGGAGCAAGACGCCAGCACAGCTCATGACTTCCACAAAGCGAGAGCCGGCATCCATGGCCCTACCATCAAATAGGGGGTCGGAAAGGAAACCAGCGGAACCGAGTGGACGCCACTTTCATCAGCTCCACACACCCGTCAGAATGGAAACATGAGCGTTCACGACATCACCCTCAACAATGGCCACACGATCCCTCAGCTCGGTTTCGGCACCTACAAGATCACCGGTGAGGACACACAGCGCACCGTCGAGTATGCGCTGTCGATTGGCTATCGCCACATCGACACTGCGCAGATGTACGGAAACGAGGCGGAGGTGGGGGCGGCAATAGCGGCGTCGTCCATTCCCCGCGAGGAATTGTTCGTCACCACCAAACTCGACAACGACAATCACGCCCCCGATCGCGCACGCGAATCCTTCGCGGAATCTTTGACGAAGCTCGGCCTCGACTACATCGACCTGTTCCTCATCCATTGGCCGCTACCCAACCTCTACGGGACCGGGTACCTCGCCGCATGGAAGACCATGGAGGAATTCGTGGGCGACGGCCGCGCACGCTCAATCGGCGTCTCGAACTTCGAACGCGACCATCTGCAGCTGCTTATCGACGAGTCGGGCACGGTTCCCGCGGTCAACCAGATCGAGCTGCATCCGCTGTTTCAGAACCGCGAGGTGGCGCAGTTCTGCCGCGACAACGGCATCGCCGTCGAAGCGTGGGCGCCGCTCGTGCGCGGCGCGATAGCGGACAACCCGGTGGTCGCTTCCATCGCCGCAGCCCACGGATGTACGCCAGCTCAAGCCATCCTCGCCTGGCATTTCGCCAAAGGGCACATCGTCTTCCCTAAGTCAGTCACACCCGCCCGAATAGCGGAGAATTTCGCTTCCGCCGACGTCGCCCTAACCCCCGCCGACGTCGAAGCGATCGACTCGCTCGACCGCGGCGAGGCCGGGCGCACCGGATATCACCCCGAAACAATGACGAGAGCTGCATGGTAATCTGCTAACAATAATCTGCTGACGGCGATAATCTATAGCCAAGGCATCGGTCGCCGCAAAGAGCGGTGTCGCGGGCATGTTCGCCTTGTGCACACCACATACACGCTTCTTAACGAAGGAATATCAATGTCCATTGTTTCTGCCGACCCCTCAGAGCTGGAAACGTTAAGGTCCCGCCTCATTGCGGACTCGAATAGTCTGTCCAAGATCGGCCTTCCCGACAGTCCGGACGCATCCTCGACAGGATCGGACGATCTGGCCTCGGCATGCGAAGATTTTCTGAGTAACGCGAAAAAACGAATCGCAGGGAGTCGTTCCTGGTGTGAAAAGACAGCCGAAGGCATCGACTTCACATCGCAACATATCGGCGAGACCGACGCCGACACCGCCCACGATTTCTGCGATAAGTTCGGACCGGTAATGGGCCCCGTACTGCAATCAACCTTCAATTGGAGCTACGTATTCAACTGGAACCCCGACAAGTTTTAAGGATTCCATGGATATGAAATCAACTAGGTTGCACTCCGGCGGCAGGCCGTGCTTTGCGATTGACTGAGCTAATTCACGTTTCCCGTCCAATCCCGCCCAATACGACACACACGGTTCAAAGGAGGAAACATGTCCATCCCCTACTTTTCCCTTTTCATCGGCGAACTCCCGGGAAAGCCAGACCGTCTGTTTGCCACGGCGGCGAGACTTCGATCCAATGCCGGCGAAGCGGCAGACATACATTCTGACGTCCGCCGCTCCGACGGGTTCGCGCCCAATTGGAAAGGAAAATCTGCCGCCGCGTTCAACGTGTCCAAGAACGTGCAATCCGAAGATCTCGCCGTCCTGAGCGGCGGCCTGTCCGACGGCGCAGAGTCCCTCGAAGCTTTTGCCTGGATTTTAAGCGAACGGAAGAAAGCGGTCGCCGAACAGCGGGCCATCCTGAAGGACTACGACAGGCAGGTCAACGAGGCGCCTGACGCAGACAAAAAGAAGGTCTATGACGATTTGAAAGATTCCGCCAGCAGGATTCGCGCCGAATATCACAACACATTCAAGCAGACGGAGGAGGACGCGACCGTATGCGCGGCGGAAATGCGAAAGCACCTGCACATCGAACCGCTCAATCGAAACAACGGCACGTCGATTGGACGACGCACCGACCTGTCGGACGACGACATCAAAAGGATCAACGGGCAACTGGAAAACCCCGACCCGAACCTCGTCAATCAGGGAAGCATCGGAGACTGCTATTATCTCGCCTCCTTGGCCGCGACTATGCAGACAGATAAGGGCGACGAGTGGCTGCGCTCCTGCGTAAAGCCTCATTACGACGAAGCCGGCAGGCAAGACGGCTATCTCGTGACCGTCTACGACGATCCTCTTCACCCCGATTCGTCTGCTTCGCAAACAGTCCTGGTCACCGACTTCTACCAGAATGGAGTAAAGGGAAAAGACGGCGAGCCCAGCCTCGCTTCCATATTCGAGTCCGCGTACGGCCAGATCCACCCGGGCGGAACCGCCGGTTCCACTCCAAACGGACCAGGGATCAGCGGCGGATGGCCGGCAGACGCCATGAAGGACATCACCGGAGAGGAAGCTAAGAGGATAGACCGGAACGAGGGTTTCTTAGGCCTGTTTTCAGGTTACAGCGAGGAGCAACGCACGGAAATCGGAAACGCCGCGAAAGATCACCCGGTGGTGGCCGATACAAACGCTTCGCTTCCCGGTTTCGATAAGGACGGCAACGGGAAGGCAACCGTAACAATCAACGGCCAGCCACAGACAATTCACATAGTCTCCAGCCACTCTTACACCGTCGTATCCTCCAACAGCAATGGCGTCACCATGCGCAATCCCTGGGGATTGAACCAGACCGACGGAGAAGATGCTCCCGCTGAGTTCACGATGTCTTGGGAGGATTTCGAAAAGTACTACGGCGACGTCGCAATTGGAAACTACCCATCATGATCTCTCAACGACTGAAAGCGATTGCCGTCATTTGCTTGGCGGCGACAAGCTGCGCGCTCAATCCGGAGACAACTGGCCCCTCGACAAACCTCAAGAGCTCGTCGGCAGCTCCGACGCAACTCTCGACTCTTACACAACCTTCGACATCAACACAACCGTCGACTTCGTTACAACCGTCGACTTCCACGCAACCCTCGACAGGAGGCACCACAATGGCCTGCAACGGTTACATCATCAGCATTCAGGAATCAGCCCTTTTCCGGCCCGGCAAAAAGATGTCGCCGTCGTTTTCTGTGAACGGAGTGAGAGTCGATGACGACGGCGAAAAAGTCGCCACGATCAACGGCACCAATTTGCCGGCCAGCAAGCTGAGGGTCGGGGAATCTGTCACACAAAAGGACGCAGGGCGATTCACCCTCACGGGCATCACACCGGCCTCGGGCGAAGCCAAGTTTGGAGGCGGCGGCATCGCGCACTTCTGCTACGAGCCCGCCCCGGGTTTCGAACTCAGCCCGGGTGTGGCCGACGGAAACTAGGGAAGGCGACCGGCGAACCGTGAGAAGCGCCAACGACAGCGCCCCGCCTGGCGTACTAGTATCGTACCGACGTCACGGCAGATTGCCGCACGCCCGCTTTCGCGGGCAGCTAACTAAGGAGCATTATGGTCACGTACGCCTATGTCATTGCCGGGTCTGAAGCGACCGGCGGCGCCGGAATCCAGGTCGATCTCAAAACTTTCCATCAGCTGGGCGTCTATGGCATGGGAACGCTGACGTGCATCGTCTCCGTCGATCCGAAGAACGACTTCAACCATCGTTTCGTCCCGATCGCCCCCGAGCTCATACACGACCAGATCGAGGCCGCCCTCGGAATTCGGGACATCGACACGGTGAAGATCGGCATGCTCGGAACGCCGGAGACGATCGACGTCGTCGAGGAAGGGCTCAAGAGCCAGGAGTGGAAGAACGTCGTCCTCGACCCTGTGCTCATCTGCAAGGGCGGGGAGCTAGGGGCATCCACGGACGAGGCCCTGAAAGCCAAGATCCTTCCGCTCGCCACGGTGGCCACGCCGAACTATTTCGAGGCGTGCACGCTGGCGGGGATGGACAAGCTTGAAACGATCGAGGACATGACGGAGGCCGCACGCAGGATCAGCGCCCTCGGCCCGAAGCACGTGGTCGTCAAGGGCGGCGTGGACTTCCCCGGGCCGGACGCCGTCGACCTGCTCTGGGACGGTGAGAAGGCGACCGTGTTCGCCGAGCCTAAGATCGGCGAGTACAAGGTCTCCGGAGCGGGCTGCACGCTGGCGGCGGCCGTCACCGCCGAGCTCACCAAGGGCGCGGCGATCGAGGACGCCGTCCGCGTGGCAAAGGACATGGTGACCGCGGCCATCAAAGGCAGGGTTCCCGCTCGCACGACCTACGACTGGGCGTGGCAGGGGGCCTACCGCGGCTGATTGACGCGAGGCTTCGGCGGCACGTCCATCGGGGCCGCCGGGACGGCTTTGTCTGCGGCGCAGAGGCGCCAACCGATTGCGGCACGCTCCGCTGCGGCCCGGCGACGCCGCCGACGTCCTTCCGCGGTCAATCCGCGACCTCCGCAAAACGTGAGAAGTGACCCTGGAAAGCCAATTCCACGATCCCGGTGGGGCCGGAACGTTGCTTACCGATGATGATGTCGGCCATCCCCTGTTTTTCCGTGTTTTCGTTGAACATGTCTTCGCGATGGATCAACAGCACCACGTCGGCATCCTGCTCCAGCGAACCAGACTCGCGCAGATCGGCGACCTGCGGGCGCTTGTCGTTGCGCTTCTCCGAATCGCGATTGAGCTGGGCAACCGCCACGATCGGTATCTCAAGCTCCTTGGCTAAAAGCTTGATCGAACGGGAAAACTCGGAAACCTCTTGCTGGCGGGACTCTATCGACTTTCCGCCTGACGTCAACAGCTGCAAATAGTCGATGACGATGAGCTGGATGTCGAACTGCTGCTTCATCCGGCGCGATTTGGCGCGAATCTCCCCCATCGTCATATTCGGCGAATCATCGACGATGAGTGGAGCTTGCGAGATCTTGTCGAGGGTTCTCGCAATTTCTTGCCAGTCCCGGGTCTCCAGCTCGCCCTTGATCATCCGGTCGAGGAACACCCGGGATTCAGCCGCGAGCAGGCGCATCGACAGCTCGGTCCGGTTCATTTCCAGCGAGAAGTAGGCGGCGGCTTTGTTGTTGTGGACGGCGCACGAGCGGCAGATGTCCATAGCCAAGGTCGATTTGCCGCCGCCCGGGCGCGCCGCGATGATGATCATCTGGCCGGCACGCAACCCGTTGAGCTTCGCGTCAAGCTCCGAAAAACCCGTCGGCACGCCGTCCAGCCCGCCATCCCTGTTCGCGTTGCGCTCCAACTCTTCGTACAGATCGGGAACCACCTGCTCGAGCGTGACGTAATCCGTCGAATTGCGCTGCTCCGAAACCGCGAACACCTCTGATTGGGCCAGGTTGATGAGGCCTTCGACGTCGGCCCCGTCCGTCGTGTAGCCCAACTGGGCGATTCGCGTCCCCACCTCGACGAGCGAACGCAGCTGCGCCTGCTCGCGCACGATAGTGGCGTAATACGCGGCATTGGCGGCCGTTGGCACCGTCGCGACAAGCGTGTGAAGGTACGGCAAGCCACCGATCCGTTCGAGCTCACCCTTACGCTTTAGTTCCGCCCCGACGGTAACGGCGTCGGCCGGGTCACCGCGTCCGAAAAGCTCAACGACGACGTCATACACGGAAGCGTGCGCCGGCCTATAGAAATCCGTGGCCCGAAGAATCTCGATGACATCGGCGATCGCATCTTTCGACAGCATCATGCCGCCCAAAACAGACATCTCCGCGTCGACATTTTGCGGTGGAACTCGCTCGAAAGAAGAACCGCCCTGAGCTCCCTCACTCACAATGCTCACATTCGCCTCGCTTATCGATGGTGGGCTCGCCTACGGCAAAAGTTCGCCGGCAGGAAAGGTGTGCCCTCGGGGAAGATAGTGGACTCATCCGTAAGGTAGGTCATACTCACCCGTGTTTTCAGCCATCCCAGGGTATCGCCCAGGAGTCCATCCACAAACTAATCGCAACCCCCAATTGTGGATAACTTGTGGAGACACGCCGCCGACGCTGTGGGCGGCATGTGGACCCCATGTGGATATTGCATGCCGAGAATCCACAGACTGCGGCGTCTCTGTCCACATCTGTGGACAACAGGGGTGAGAAGCCCTCGATTCCGTCCCCAAGTCTGTCCACAGGAGTGGAAAGCGGCGGCGGCCGACCGCGAGATATCCACGATGGTGAGACACGCCCTTACCTCAAGTTGCACTTGAAGTTACTGGCCTGCCTACCTCCGTAGGGTTAGTCTAGCCGGGTGACCTCACCCGACCGCGGACGGATCCTCGACCGTCAAATTCGTGCATACGCCCT
>CAUSGP010000019.1:0-16089 GCA_963531075.1 uncultured Actinomycetaceae bacterium
GGGCGAGCGGTTTCCCGACATCGCCATGACGACCATCATGCCCATCGACCCGAACATCGGCAGAATCATCGCCAAAGCGCCGGTCAAGCCTTCGGACCGCTGGATCTGCGGCGGCGCCTTCAACTCCACAATCTCTTGCGGCGGTGGCTTGGGCGCTTGGCGTTTGGTCATTGCCACGGGTTGTCCTCCAGATTTGTCTTCCCGCGTAAATCTGCTCGGGCCCGAAGGCCCTCCTATGGATCATACTGAGCAAACCCAATCGGCTCGAGCGTGTCCATCCTCGCTTTCGGCCGGAGTTATGCTCTTATTCACCGAAACCGCGCCGATGAGTGAGATTTGCTGTAAGTTTACGGGTAGTGCTCCACCGAGCGCGAGCAAACGCGGCGCGCTATTGTGGATGCGAACGAACACACGCACGTGGATGCGACGAACACACGCGCCTTCGGATAAGGGGGAGTATGGCCGCCACTTCAGCGTCCGTTTCATACCTCACCCTCGTGGTGCAGGGGGAGAGTCACGACGTCGCCGCGCCCCGCGGCTTGACGCTGGCTCAGGTCCTCGAGATCCGCCGGATCGCGCCCCACCTCATTCCCTACACTGTGTCGGGCGACAAGCTTCCCGGCGCCCTCGTGGTCGGCCGAGAGATACGCAATGGCGCCATGGTGGTGCTCCAACCGCCGGGGTTCGACTTCCATACCACCGTGCAGGAGTTCAAAACAAACACTGCCTCCCCCGAGGAATCGTTCTCCCCCGGCGTCTCGATTGTGGGAATGCTCATTGCGATCGTCCTCTCGCTTCTCGTGCTCGTGCAGACGAACGTCGTCCCCTCCTGGCAGGCCTACACGGCGGCTGGAACGATGCTCTTGCTGGGCTTGTTCTATTCGCTCCGCCCCAACAGGGGACATCCCGTCTCGGAGACCTTGGCGGCGGTCACCTGCGGCATGTCCGCGGGTTTTCTGGCGACGTCGGCCAACCCCGATGACGCCAGATACCAAGCCTTTATCAGCGCCTTTGCGGCGGCTGCCGTGCTCTCGGCGATGCGCTGGGCCTGGCGCGGGCGCAACGACGTCGCAACTGCCCGGGTGTCCGGAGATTGCGCGGCCTTCGGCCTCCTCATCTCGATAGGGGGGCTGGCCGGGCTCTTCATCGGAGCGAATATCGAGCTCGTCCTGGGGGGCCTTTTCGGCTTGACTGCACCCCTCATACAGGCTCTCCCGGGCTTCTCGGTCAGCATTCCGTCCGAGAGGCTCATCGACGAAGCCACCATCGTGCGCGAAGCGAGTTCGGTCAGGCATGCCGAGCCGAGAAAATACGACAAGATCACGCCCCAAGAAACGTCGAACATCATCGCGGCAGGCACCGCCCGCAACCGTTTGTGGACGGCGATCATCTGCACCGCGGCCCTCGTGCTGCTCCCAACGATGACCCGGTTTGCCTTGAGGGGGCAATGGCAGGGGATCGTGGCCGGGACCTCTATCGCCTGCGTGGCTTTGGCACTCCTGCTCGTTCCACGTACCGCAGCGGCGGTCTACGTGCGCGTCACACCCCGCGCAACCGTGGCCGCGATGGTCATTCTGGGTGCGATTTTCACCGGCGCAAGGGGACTCATCAAGGAGCCGGTCCCTCCGGTCATCATTTTCTCCTGCCTCGCCTTCGCCATCCTCCTTATCAGCATCCCCATCTCCCGCGGATGGAGGCCGCTTTCCTTCACCCGGATAGCCGACATCATTCAGAGCTTTGCCTGCGCCTGGGCCTTTCCCTTGGCCCTCGTAGGAACGGGGTTGATCACCCTCGTTCGAACGGGGGGCCTGTCATGACCCACCCATTCACCGTCACGAACCCGACTATCGTCACGAACCCTTTTGCCGTCATAACCACATCCGCCGTCACGAATCGAGTGAGCGATGCCTGATAGAAATGAAAACTTCATTCGAGCCACCCTCGTGCACGAGGAAAAACGGGCCGACGTCCTCCTGCCCGCCAACATGCCCGTGGTCGAGCTCATACCGAGCGTCGCCCGCCGGTTCGTTTCGATGACCCCGCGGTTGGTTTCGAGAGGCTTTATCCTCTCAACTCCCAACGGCAGAATGGTGGACCAGTCGCTCACACTGAAAGCCCAGGGGATTCAGGACGGCTCACTCCTCATACTTGCCCCCAGGGTTAAAGAGATCGAAAAGAAGTACGACGATCCGATTGAGGCTGTGGCCGACGTCGTCAATGAAACCAACAGGCCGTGGACCGATTCCGACGCCGCCGGCGTGGCCACCGGTACGGCAGTGACTCTCCTGACGGCTTCGGCAATCCTGCTGAGCCAGGCGCGAGCCGTCGCGGGTGTGACCGTCCCGATCATCCTTGGCGGGCTGGCAACCCTGCTGCTCGGCGTCATCTGGGCCCTGCAGCGCGGGGAACGCCACACCCACGCGGCCGCACTCGCCCTCGTCTCCTCGCTCATCATCGGCGCTTGCGGCTTCAGCATCCCTTCGCCGCCCCACACCTACGGCCTCGACATGGCCTTGGGCGGCTTCTGCTGTTCGATAGCGGCAATGTTGACGATGCCGCTGCTCAGCGAATGGAAAGAAATCATGTTCGCCCCCGGCATCGCGGGCTTTTCCTTGGGAACAGTGGGGGCGGTCAACATGGGTCTGCCCGATGCGATTCCTCGGGTCGCCGTGGTGGCCACCAGCATTCTGGGGGTCTTCCTCCTCACGCTACCCGGATTGTCGATGCGCTTGAGCCGTCTTGATCAGGCGGATCCGCTCCTGGCTTCGGGCGGCGGAGGCCCCGCGGGAACACCGGGCAGCAAACGCGAGGCGCAGCCCGTCAATCCCGGCCTGATCAAAGAACGCTATCTTCGCGGGCGTCGAGCCATGTTCGCTTCACGGTGCGGGGCCGGTTTCGCCCTGGCGGTTCTCACCCCGTTCACCGTCCTCAGCGGCCGGTGGGGTGTCGTGGTTCTGGCCGGAATCCTCATCATTCTGACGGTCGGATCGCGAGTGCAGTACGCGAAGATGGACGTCATGTCCGAGTACGTCATAGCCGTCTTGGTCTTCGCAATCGGTTGTTTCTCCGTCATGATCTTCCGCCCCACGTGGTGGCTTGGCCTGGTCATCGTCCTCGCCGTCGTCGCATCAATCCTCATCGCTTATGGTCTGGTCATCGGAAGGACGCCGCAGTGGATACGCCAGGCCGCCGACATGTCCGAGACGATTGCCGGCATCATCCTCATTCCCGCCGCCGTTCTAGCCCTGAGGTTGTGGTGACATGGCTTCGACAAAGGACATTCTCGACGGTCAGCGTTTCAACCGTCAGCGCTTGGTTACGGCTTTCACTTCCGGAATGCCTGGAGGGCGCGAACTCACACCGATTCGTCCCTGGAAAGGGATCATCGCCAGCCTTGTCATCACGGCTTTGGTCATAGGCGGGGCATGGATATCGAAGCTCTTCGCTCCCGCGCTTCCCAACGGTTGGAACAATGGCAACCTCGTCATCAATTCCTCGAACGGTTCTCGCTACGTTTCCATCAACGGCAAGCTCTACCCCGTTCTCAACGCCTTTTCGGCGCATCTTCTGTTCCCCAACCTCAAAACGATCTCCGCGA
This sequence comes from uncultured Actinomycetaceae bacterium, assembly GCA_963531075.1. Lineage (GTDB taxonomy): Bacteria > Actinomycetota > Actinomycetes > Actinomycetales > Actinomycetaceae > Peptidiphaga. Next base: position 3,599 of record CAUSGP010000019.1, read on the forward strand.
ACGACGACGCCCTCGCGACGGCGCCGCTCGGCCCGGTGGTCGGCATTTCGGGCGCTCCTGACAAAGTCCCCGCCGCCGACCGCGTGGCGAACGCCAATCTCACGGCGTGCGTGACGGGCGACCGTTCGCTGTGGAAGGCGGTCAACAAGAAGGAAAAGGTCAGTTCGGCCAACGGTGCTGCGCTCTTCGTGGTGAGCAATAACGTCAAGTACCTCGTTTCAGGCGAATATCGCTACGCCTTCAAGGAAGACGACGCGAAGGCCGAGAACGTCCTCGAGAACAACTTCGGCATCGACGACGCGGAACCCATCGAAGTTCCGGCCACGTGGCTCAACCTCTTCAAAGAGGGCGAACCCCTTGCCCCTCTTCAGCTTGACGAAGGCAAGGGCAACGTGAGAGTCCAGGGCATCGATAAGGAGTATGCCGTCGGAACTGTTTTGAGGGCAGAAGACGATCAGGGGATGAAGTACTACCTGGTGCGCAAGGACGGCACCCTGCAGCGCATGTCGACCACCGCATTCCGCATGTACACGCTGTCCAAGGCCGGCGTCGCCGCGACGACGTCCAAGATCACGCCCTACGACACGAGCCGCGCTTCCCTGAGCGATGAAAAGCTCATGCCGACGTGGCCCGAGAACATTCCTTCCCTCATCAACAACACGTCGTCGAAACCCTGCGCGCACGTCGGAACGGGCGAGACCACGAGGCTCATGGTGGGCACGGGCATCCCGAAAGTGACCTCCAGCAACCATGTGGAGGTTGCTTCACAGACAGGAGCAATCGTGACCCAGCCCGGGAACCGGATGAAGCGTTACCATCTCATTGACGAGGACGGCCTCGCCTACGAAATGGACGATTTCGAAAAGACGGGCGCCTCTTTGGGATACCAGAAGGTCAAGCCGCTCGAGGCTCCCTCGGCATGGATGGATCTGTTCACTAACAACCAGAAGACTCCCGTACTGTCGGTCGAGGCCGCATGGTCGACCGTTCCGGCCGATGCTCGCAAGGCGGCAAACAAGTGACAACGCACAGAAGAAAGCAGAACGTCCGGCGCTGTGCGGCGATCTCCTCTGCGATCGCGATCAGCCTCGGTGCCATCGGAATCTCGGCTCCCGCCAATGCCGGGGGCACGATTCGGGCCTCGTGGCACCTGGACGGCGAAGGGTGCAAACAGGGATCCACAAAGGTCTATCATCCGAAAGAAAGCGAAAAGGGGTCGATCGGTTCCTACGCCATCGATCTCACGAGCACCCATCGCCTAACGAAGGGAAAAGGCTCGACCGTAGCTCTGCTCGACACCGGGATCGCCACGAGCAACGGCAACTTCAATCCGGCGATTTCCAGGGAGAAACTGGACAAGGGCGGAGTAGATCGCACGGGATCCAACAACCCCTGGGCGGACAATGACGGTCACGGAACGGCAACCGCTTCGATCATTGTGGGACAGCCGAGCAAGACGAGACCCATTCGCGGCGTCGCTCCCGAAGCGAAGGTCCTACCGATCAAGATCATCGACAGTCAGCCAGACGACAGCGCCGACCCGAACGCCAAGATGGCTCACAAGAAAGCGACCCTTGAAAGGCTCATCCTGGGAATAAACTGGGCCGCCGACAACGCGGGGGTCGACATCATCGCTCTCCCCCTGATCGTGGACGCCGACAACCAACAGCTCAAGGATGCGGTCGCTAAAGCGATAGCCAAGGGCAAAGTGGTGGTCGCCGCGGCCGGCAACGCGGAAAACAAAGAAGATGACTCGGACGGTTCATCGTCCGGTTCTTCTTCAAGCCGGTCTGCCGAAAGCTCCACGTCGTCTTCCGAGGGCTCAAAGGGGTCGAAGGCCAACATACGTTACCCCGCGGGATATCCTGGGGTCATCGGGGTGACGGCCTCGGATGCAAAAGGAAATGTCGACGAATCGGTTATTCACTCCGAAGCCGTCCAGCTGGTGGCACCCGGTCAAAACATGATCGTGGCTAACGGAAGCACCGGCATCTGCCTGACCTCCACGCAAGCGCCGAGCACGAGCTATGCCACCGCCTATGTCGCGGGGGTGGCCGCGCTCGTAAAGTCCCGTCATCCGAAGGAAAGCGGGGCAATGATCACTTACCGCCTGCTTTCTTCCGCCAATCGCGGCAGCGCACCCGGCTGGACCAAAGAACGCGGATGGGGCTTTGTCGACCCCTACGGGGCAGTCACCATGGTCGACGACGGGCAGATCCCAGGGCCGACGTCGCCCGTGATCCAACGCCTCAAACCGGTGCCTACGATCGGATCAAAAGTTCCCCCGCCGGAGCACGACCCTCAGGGCATCGGCCGAAAGGCGGGGATGATCTGGGCCGGAGCGGGTGTAGGCCTCATCGTGGTGCTTCTCATCGTTGCGGCGGGCCGGAGTAGAACGGCGCTGAGGAAATCCGACGATTCCTCGGCCGAAGAAACCGAAGAAACCGAAGAAGAATAAAGCAAAGGCTCACCAAAACAGACATAGCCGTGTGCGAACGTGACGGCGATTCGTGAACGGTGAGGATTGGTGAACGCGACGGCAACTTTCTCCGCGATCTCTTTCAAATACGCGTTCTCTTTCAAATAAAAGTGGCTGGGCGGGAATTTCCCGCCCAGCCACTTTCGATCAATCTCGCGAAGCGAACCCCGCGATCGGCGCCTACCTTTCGATGAGCCAGCCTAGTCAGCCTGCCGCCACTGTCGGCGTATCAATCGGCACTAGCCGCATCCCGTCATTTCATGAGTCGGTTCGGCTGGCTCATGGCCAGGCTGCGTCGGCTTTGCTCGGCTGAGCCGGCTTTTCACCGACCCAGCCGAGCCGCGGCTCTCACTGGCTTTCTTCCTCGTCTCGCCTGCCGGCTTCCAGGAAGGTGATCTTCCGATCCGTCTCATAGGGCGAAACATCGTGGTTCCGTCCCTTTCTCGACTTTCGGGTCTTCTCGCTTTCCTTTTCCTGGCGGCCGCGACCGATCAGCCCGTTGAAAATCCCGCGTGAGGCACCGCGCGATCCCTTTGGCGCTGTCGAGCTGCCGCGCCCTGTACGCGTGGAGGCAGTGGTCGTGCGCGTCGTCGAAGTTCCACGAGTCGAAGCACCCGCCGTCGTCCCCCTTGCAGAGCCCGAACGTGCGGAACCTGAACGAGTCTTCGAGTCGACGGGGCGGGCGGTTCTCGCCCTGTCCGTCCCACGCGTGCTGGTTCCACGTGTACTAGCTCCGCGTGTGCTGGTCCAGCGTGTCGTGCTGGTTCCGCGCGTGCTGGCAGCCCCGCGCGTTCCGGTTCCGCGTGTACTTGTTCCACGCGTGCTGGCGTTGCGTGCACCGGTTGTCCGGGTGGCTCCTGCGCGTCCCGCAGTTCCTGCGCGTCCTGCAGCCCCTGCCCGCCCGGCAGCTGCCCGGCCGGCCGTACCAGCTCCACGATTTCCTGCCCCCGCCGCACGCATGCTCGAAGCAGGACGCACGCCGTTGGCCCCCGCGCGGGAAGGCAATGCCGTTGCTCGCGACGCTGTGGTCGCTCCCTTGAGGAGACCGCTTCCTTGTGGTGCAGTGGACGTTCTCGCCCGCACTGCCGTTGTGGTGCCTTTCAGGATGCCGGAGCTTCGTCCGGTGGTCGACGGCGAGACCGGGCGAGCCACACCGCTAGCTCCGCGAAGCCCCACCGTTTTAGCGGACGCGGGAGCTTCCGCACGCACCGCAGTGGTGGCTCCTCGCAAGATTCCCGATCCACTCGAATTCTGCGGTACGCGCATCGTGGCACCTGAGCGCAAGCTCGTCGAAGGCGACTGAGGCGCAGCGGACATCGCTCTGGCGGCCCTGAGCGCTTGATAGGCCTTGTACCCGGCAGCGGCGGCTCCCCCGCCCATAGACGCAGCCATGGCCATCGGATTGTGGACGGCCGGGGATTCCAGCACCGACGGCCGGGCCACTATGCGCCCGGTCTGGGATGTGGAACCGTGGTGATGCGACCCTTGCAGGGACACGTCGCCATCGAGCGACGGGTCCAGGCTTGAACTGCCCGTGAACCAGTCCGTTGCCGACCGCCTGGGCAGACTGGCCTGCTCAGGAGGGCTCAGAAGCGATTTCACCTGATCGTACAAGCGGAGCCCCTGATCGACCTTGTGGATAGTGTCGACGACTTCCTGCGGTGTAGGCAGGCGGGGCTGAGGCGGAGCCGGAGTTTCGGACTCCGGTTTTTGCTCTGGCGCCGGCGGCGCGGATTCAGCTTCATTCGCAAACCGCGGAAGCTTGCTGATGGCGTCGGATGTGCGCACATCCAGCCCATTGAGCACTCCGGAAGCTTGAACGTCGAGAACGCCCATCGCGCTTGCGTGGGCCGTATGCGCATGTGCCGCCACAAGCGGTCCCGCGACGGGGCCTGCCAGAGCGGCGTATGTCATCACCGTGTCTCGAGTGGCGTTCGTAGCGCCGACATTCTTTTTGATCTCGCCATACTGGGCCTGGGCTTCGCGGCCGGCTTTGACCACCTCACGCCGCACGGAGGCAACCTGCTTGATTCCGTCCGAATACTTGAAAACACGCGTCTGCAGCTTGTCGAGGTCCTGGGTCACCGCATCCGCGGTGCTTCCCTCCATGCCAAGCTCCCCCGCGATGGACTTCGTCGAGTGGGCAACCAACTCGAGGTGCTGCGATATCTTCTCCAGACTCTCCGAAACGACATCGTGTGCATCGGGGGCCCAGGGTTCGATCAACCCAAGGCGATTGACATGTGGTGTGGTCATCAGTTCTCTCCCTCGGCTTCCTGGGCCTTCGCCCTCTCTTGAGCCTCATTAGCCTTTTGCGTGGTTTCTTTGGAATTCTCCCGCGCCACTCTGTTGTCCTCGGCACTGGCAGAACCCTCGGATTCGGCTAGTGATTGCTTGGTGGGGTTCAAGCCTATTTTACTCATGAAACTAGGAGTCCTGTAGGAAAAGTGCTGCGAAGCTTGAGCTAAAAGCCCCAAATAGTCGGCGTAGACCTTGCTTTGAGAGCGATCCTCGCCTATGAACTCCTCAAGGGCGTGCTGCAGGTGGCTAATCACTTCCGTGTAATGCCGGGAGATGTTCGCAAGCTCGCCGTCGATCACTTTCATCGTCTGGACCAGAGGACCCGAAAACTTGTTGACCTCGTTGAGAGCCGTCCACACCTCCCCGATGTCCATGCGTTCGAAAGCACCCTTAGCTTTGGCGAATTCGTCGGAGGCATTCTTCAATTCGTTAATCCGTCGGGAGAAAATCTCCTGATCGAGTTTGAATATCGACATGACTTCAGGACCCTCCTCGTAAAACTGGTGAGAATGGCAGCGGAACCAGGATCGGACCCGCTGGTTCAGCCTACAGGGGAGCTTTTCCTGCGGCCAGAAGCGGCGGGGTTAGTTCTCCCCAAGGCCGACGTCGGGCCTGCACGCCTTGCTGGTAGCGAGCACGTTTTACGCGAAATAACAGTGTTTTGCCTCGGTCGTCTACGTCAATCGCGCCACGAAGCGACCAGCGTGAGAATTTCCTTACTCCTTCCTCAGTGTTGACGCGGTGTATCGAACGCTTACTTGTGAGCACACGAGCATCCTTTTCAGGGCATAGGCCCAGGGCGCGGACGCCGTCCGGGCACGCCGACGTCGTCATGACGCCACTGCCTCGCCTTCCGGACACGAACGACCACATTTTGCGACCCGGATCCTCGGAAGCCGGCGCTTCCTACCTTTCAGGCACGAACAACCGCATACAAAAAGAGAGCGCGAACGCTACGACTCTCCAGAAAATGCAATAACCGAATTCATCGTGCCTACGCTAGGATTGGACTGCCTCGAGCGGGCCAACTGCCCGCACAAGACAACCGTTTGGAGTACACATGGGCATTTTCGACAAAGCCAAGGACGCCCTCCACAGCGAGGGCATCGAAGAAAAGTCCGACGCCGTCCTCGACAAGGCAGAAGACTTCGCCTCGAACAAATTGGGCGAGGACAAGGCCGAAAAAGTGTCGAAGGTGCGCGACGCCATCGATCGCCACATCGGCAACGAGTGACACCGTCACGGCGATGATGAGAGCGCTGAATCGTCTGTCGCGGTTCAGCGCTCTTTCACTTGGCACCCGTTCTACGTGAAGCAAAAATGTGGCTTGGCGGGACACCGGCGTCCTCACGGCTCACGCGGTCATTTCGCCCCGCGAGTCTCCCATGTGAAGCAAAAGTCCTGCGCATCAACACGTCCGCCAACCCTCACGTCACGCAATCGTAAAAATGAGAACGGTCACAAACTCAATGACAAACGAAACAGGAAAATACATTATTGCCGGCGCAAGCACAGAATATGGTAGATTTGCGCCGTCTCCCACGGGAGATCTGCACCTCGGCAATCTTCGCACCGCCCTGCTCGCCTGGAGTTTGGCGCGGCGCAGCGGCCGCGGCTTTCTCATGCGAATGGAAGACCTCGACGCTCGTTCCCGCAGCGAGTTCGTCACCGGTCAGTTGACCGACCTCGAAGCTCTCGGCGTGGATTGGGACGGCCCTGTCCTCTTCCAATCCGAAAGGGTGGCCGACTACCGCGACGTCCTCGAGGATCTTTTGTCGAGAGGATCGCTTTACGAGTGCTATTGCACACGTCGTGACCTGGCCGAGGCGCCGTCAGCTCCGCACGCTCCGCTCGGGGCGTACCCGGGCACATGCCGCAACCTCAGCGACGATCAAAGAACCGAACGCCGAGCGGCACTGGCCAATAGGGGGCCCGCCCTTCGGTTGGCGGCGGACGTGGCGAGCTTCGAGATCGTCGATACGGTGCTGGGGCCGTATACCGGAGCGGTCGACGACCTCGTGATTCGGCGCGGTGACGGCGTTTTCAGTTACAACTTCGTTTCTGTGCTTGACGACGGCGCCATGGGCGTAACCCAGATCGTACGCGGCGACGACCTTCTAGCCTCAACTCCGCGTCAGGCCTATCTGCAGGACCTGCTCAGCATCGAGCGGCCCGAGTACGTACACGTGCCACTGGTCACAAATGGCGAGGGGGTCAGACTCGCCAAGCGCGACGGTGCGGTCACCCTGGCCGCACTCAGGGAATTCGGGTGGGCGCCGGCTGACGTCGTCGATCTGCTGGGCGCCAGCCTGGGCATGGACCATCCCCGAACGGCCGAGAATTTCGCCGCCCTTTTGACCCCGCAGGCGCTTATGCGCCCCGCCTTTCGGATCGATCCGAAGCTCTTAGAAGACGGGCCGACGCCGGACGTCTTCAGAAAACTCCTCGTTTCTTCGGATGGAGAAGCGCCGGCATTCGGTGAAGAAGCCGACGATTGGCTGGGTAACGGCTTCGACGAGGGCGCAGGCGATTAGCTCGGAGATGGCTTCGATGCTTGGCTGGGCGAAGGCTTAGACGATCCTCCGATGGCAATCCCCACTTTCACGGGATCGTGATCGGAGGAGCGGAACGGCCCGCTATCCCACAGCTGTTTGACGTTGTAATTCGTGCGCGAATACTCAAACGCCTGCGATTCCATGGCGTTGACGCTCCACACGTCCGCACCGGCGACCATTCGACGGGCGCTTTCGTTGGCCAGAACGTGGTCGAGGGAGCCGACGTTCCCTCCGTACTGGTAAGAATAATCAGTTCGCCCCACCGAATCGCGGACTTCCGTATAGCCGGCATCTCTTAGAGCAAGCATGGGATCCTCGGCAGAATAGGAATTAAAGTCGCCTACCAGGAATACGGGACGGTCTGCATACTGCTCCTTCGTCCACCGGGCCAGCGCTTTCGCCTGGGCTACACGCAGGCGGTTGTTATTTCCCTGATACGCGTCGCGATCCTCCGGGTAAGCACTAGACAGCGAGCCTTTCGACTTGAAGTGATTGGCCACGATCGCAAATGTCTGCCCTCGGGGCGCGCCCGCGGCGTCGAGCGCCCGCCACTCCTGCCCCAAAGGTTCCCGCGCATATCCCGTGAAATCCTTGCTTCCCATGAGAATACGAGACTCCCCCACGGGAGCCACCTTGCCTTTTTGATAGATGAATGCGAGGCGAATGACATCCTCCGATGCTGGAACCTTCGACGGCGAAGGAACGTAAGCCCAGCGTTCATACCCCGCACGTTCATTGAGCGCTTTGACCAACGCCGCTATGGAAGCGTCACGGTCGTGGCCGAATTTCGATGCCGTTTCGATTTCTTCGAGCGAAACGACGGAAGCGTCCAGAGTATCGATGGCCGAGACGATCTTCTGCTGTTGTTTTGCAAAAGCATCCTTGCTGAAGGCTCCTCGCACATCGCATCGTTTGGCTGTGACCGGATTGCCCTCGCGATCCACGTAAGCCTTGCATCCGGCCTCCGATTCTCCCAGGTCGGTGAAGTAGTTGAGAACGTTGAACGAGGAGATGGCGAGGTCCCCACCCACGTTTTCCGGCGTGGCTTTGCGAGTGTTGGCCACGTCGACGTACTCGGACGAACGATCGCCTGCCTCCGCGCTCGTCACCGGCGACACGGGCTGGAGATTCCACTGTTTCCTGAAGTCGAGGATCGCCGGCTTCTTCAGTGAGATCGACGACCCCACCCGCGCGGGGCTTTCCTGCGACAGATAGGGCAGCGGAACTTCGGGGTGGGCGTTCTTCGTCCCGGTGTAGGCCCACGAGAGGCCATCGTCAAGGGTGAGGGAACGCGCGGCATTCGCGGCCGCAAGCTTGTCGATTTCCCGCCGGTCGACGGTCGGATTGTAGGCATCCGACGGCTGGCGCAAAGGCTCTCTGCCGAAGGCTACGCCCAATTGGCCGTAGCGGTTGGTCTCGTAATTATTCGAGACCGTCATAGGGGCTCGCACGTCAACAAGCATCCCCTCAAGGGCTTCTTTGCCGGCGGCGTCGGGAACGGACGTCAACGGCACGGCCACCGGTGGGGCGACCTTCTCGTCACGTTTGGAAAAGCTTGTGGCGCTCACCTCGGTCATGCCGTGGAACTCCTTGACCGAGCCTTTGACCTGAAGGTAATCGCCAATCTTCACCGAGGAGGCAACCTTGCGAGAGTGGACGAATACGCCGTGCGACGCCCCCGAATGGCCTTGACCGCCGCTTCCCGGCGTTTGAATGTAGACGCCGTCGAATCCTCCGGTTGGATAGACGGCCGTCACGACCCCCTTAGTTGTCACCGTTTTGCCAGCTAGCGGGCTCGCATCGCCCGTGCCCTGAATCTCAGATATGGCGACCGTGCCATTGCCCGAAGAAGCGGGCTCATCCGCCTTCGCCACGGGTGCGGCAAGCGCCGAAACCAGAGCGGCGGCGGCAGCTGCGCGTGCGCATGCGCGTCCCGTCGTTGCGACGTTCATCGATATTCCCTTCTGTCCCTTCATGCCCCCGCGTCTCTCCGTTCACGCCCCCGCGCGGGTAGTGTTACCAGGCTACCCGAAGATGACGGGAAAACCGCGTCATCGCGGGTTTTAGCGTTCGAAGCCGTATTTGCGCAGGCGCCGTCTGGCGCTTTTCGTCCCCTCGGATTGAAGGGCGAGCAGCGTCGCATAGATGCCGCCGGTGGCCGCGAGCTCGGCGGGCGTGCCAATCTCGTCAATTCGACCGTCTTTGAGCGTGATAATCCTGTCAACCTCCGCGATAGTCGACAGGCGATGCGCGATGATAATGCTCGTGCGGCCTTCCATGAGCGAATCCAACCCGGCTTGGACCATACGCTCGGAACGCGTGTCGAGAGCGCTGGTGGCCTCGTCGAGAACCAGGATGTCTGCGTCCTTGAGAATTGCGCGCGCTACGGCGATCCTTTGGCGCTGCCCGCCGGATAACTTGAGTCCACGCTCCCCGATCACCGTTTGGTAACCCTCGGGCAATTTGCGAACGAAGGAATCGGCATTGGCCCGTTCGGCGGCCGCCACCACATCTTGACGGGCCGCATCTTGCCGACCGTAGGCTATATTCTCCTCGACTGTTCCCGAAAACAGCGAGGCGTCCTGGAAGACCACGCCGATTCGACGTCGCAGCTCCGCGACGGGGATCGCCGACGTCGGGCGCCCAAACACGCTGATCCGGCCCGAGCGCGGCTCGTACAAACCGAGCAGAAGCGAGGTGAGAGTGGATTTGCCTCCACCCGACTCGCTGACGAAGGCGACATGCTCACCGGCGTGCACCTCAAAAGAAACATCCCGCACAACGTCGTCGCCGCCCTCGTATCCAAAATAGACATGCTCGAAGCTCACAGCACTTGCTCCGGCCTCACTGGCACCACCGGTGCTCCTTGCCGCGCCATCTCGGGCCGCAGCTCTTTCGGCACTTTCCGTCGCGCCATCTCGGGCCGCCGCTCTTTCGGCACTTTCCCTCGCGCTCGCGCTCTGCGCCATGCTCGTACTATTTACCCCGTTCACCACTTGGCCGGACATAGCGGCATCATCTCCGGTTCCGCTCGCCGACCTGTCAACTACAGCCTTTGCGGCCCAGCTGGCGCCATTGTCGCTTTCGGTCCAGCTGGCGCCATTGTCGCTTTCGGTCCAGCTGACGCCACCGTCCTCGGTCTCAATGCCCTCGTCGTTTTGCTTGACGCTGCTCGCATCGTCGCTCAACGGCCTTAATGCTGCGTATTCACGCACAGGTTTGGCCAAATTTCCCAACTTCTCGGCATCGGCGATCTCGCTTTCGATTGCGGGCCTGACGTCGTTCATCTTTTCCATGACGGCGAAGAAATCGTTGGACCCGGTGATCGCGCGCTGGGACGTATCAACGATCCAGCTCAGGTTCGCAATCGGTTGCCGGGCCATCGCTATAAGCTGGATGAGCAGAATCATGTCGCCAACGGAGAACACACCGCGTGAAGTATTGACGAAGATTATCGCGTAGATGCCGAAGAACATCAGGCCCATGAATGCACGGCGAATAAAATCCATCGTGTGCCAGTAGCGGGACTGACGTTCGGTCAAGCTCACGGTTTCGCCGAATGAAACCGAAAAGTTCGTCAACTCGCGCAATTCCTGGACGAAGGACTTGACCACCTTGATCTGGCCAACCACTTCCATGAATCGGCCGCTGGCCTCATCCACTTTTTGGTTCTTCTGCGTTTCGTAAACCTGCCACCCTCTCGACGTGAGCATGGTCAACCACAGGTAGGTCGGGAAAATGAAAAGCAGCAGGAATGCCAACCACGGAGAGTAGATCGCAGAGATCACGAGAACCGCTATGGTCGTCAATGCAACGGTAAAGAGGGAATTCGAGAACATCTTCGCGAAGTTTGTCACCTCGGCTATCGAACGGTTGAGGCGCGAGGTGATCGTGCCTGTCAGCTCGTCGTCGAAGTAACTTTGCGGCAGCGCGAGGAGCTTACGGAAGTAGCGACTCGAAAGGATGGCCCGCATCTTTTGGCTCATGACGTCGCCGTAGTAGTTCCCGATCGAACTCGCGGTGGTCGACAGCAGGTCGACGGCGAAGAAAGCCGCCGCCAGCCATACGACCTTTCCGGCCACATCCGTTTGCCCGGATTGTATGGCGTGGACAATCGCGTCTGTCGCATTGCCGATGATGAACGGAATTGCGATTCCCGCTAAAGCGACCAGTATCGAAGAAATGACAATGATTGCGTAGTACGGGGCAAGGTTCTTCGTGAAGCGTAGAAGGCGCGCGAGACTTCCCATGAATCCCTCCAGGTTCGAGCAAGGCTTACATTACAGCCTCCACGGGGCCGTCACTCCGCGGGGAGCCCTCGCTCAGCGAACCGCATCCCGAAAGCAGCCCTCGCTTCGCAAGCCGTCATCCCGAAAGCGGCTCTCACTCTGCGGGCGATGTCGGCCCAGGGTCATCCTCTCCCCTCAGACAAAGGCCTTTAAGGACACGCATTCTCCCACTGCCCAACGGACGGAATGCAAAATACCGACAACAGACTGGCCCGCGGCCCCTCCTCCCACTGCTCAACGGACGGATTTCTCATATGCATTACGCGCCAGGAGGCGGATCGAGCGAGAATGTTCACGGCGTAGCCCGGGTACAGACGGTGGTCTGATCGCTACATTCCTCCACAAGGTCCCCTCATCACAGACCTAATTTGTTTCGTCACTTTCCTACCTCGACAGTTAATCCCGAAATCACGCGGTTTTATTCAGCGCGACACAGTGTCGCGACAAGATCCACCCGTAGGTGGAGGGAGGGTGCCCGCGACTCCCCGTAGGCTTATCTCAGAGCCGGAGATACAGCGGTTAAGCCGCTGGCCCACACGCTCACCTCGGTCTCAACTCGATAGTTTTCCGGTTGAGAATACGCTCTCACCGCGTATGGGTGGGGGTGCGTGAACGCGAGTTCACGCACCCCCACCCATGATCGAAATTCGTGGGTTTTGCTCTTTCTCCGGTTCGGCATATGCGCTAACCGCCAGAGTCGGCGGATTTACTGGCCGTTCATCGGTCCCCGTCTCAGTTCTCTGATTCGGGGACCGATTCTTGCTCTTTGCCGGGACCGCCCCAGCGGCTTTCCAGCAGAGGCCTCCACAGGATCAATTCACCGCGTGCGGATACCTTCTCCGGCAGCTGCGACCGTATATTCTCGCG
>CAUSGP010000020.1:0-16037 GCA_963531075.1 uncultured Actinomycetaceae bacterium
AAGGGAAGATCGGCGAGCCGGTGGAAAGGATCGAAGCAGCAGGCGGTACCACCCCTTTTTTCGTGCGCTACATCGACGACCTCGGCTCTCATTTGCGAGTCCGATTCCAAGATGCCTCGGAGCCCGACGGCCAAGATCGGTCCGCAGAGTTCGAAGGGATTTTGCGAGAGATCTGCGAGGGGGCGGGGGCGACGACCTTTGTGAAGGACGGATACGTTCCCGAGTTCGAACGATACGGGGGCATCGATGTATTGGATGCGATACACAGTGTCTTCTCCGAAGACGCCCTGGCTGTGCTCAAAGCACTGCGCAGTCCTTCTTGCGACCTGTTTTCGGGACTGGAAGAGTACGTTGTGCTCTCTTGGGCCGAAACATTCGTGAAGTTTTTCCAGGGATTTTGCTCTGTGCCGGATGAAACCGGAACGGACGAGGCCGTTGAAGCTTCCGGCGACCTTGAGGCGAGTGGGGATATGCCGGAGACTCCCGATGATCCTATTGCGGTTCTCGAGACATGGACCGGAAAAATGAGTTTGGCATCCAGCCGCGGGGACGAATCATATGACCAACATCGAGAGAGATGGAGCGAGCTCGTGCGCTCGCATTTTCTGCGGTTCCAGCGGGGGGAGGATTCGCTCCGTCAACATGGGCTTGGGCGGACTGCGCCGTTCCTGGCTGGAAAACGCTTCGCCGAGGTAGACGCGGCAGGAAATGCTCATGTTTCGGTTTTCAGAATCATTGGAAGTTGCATGCACATGACATTCAACAGAGTGTTCGGCCCCGATCAGGACAAAGAACAACGTTTGCTCGGCATTCTGCGTTCCGTTGCGGTGCGCCTGAGCAGAGAGCGTCGCGCGCGGGAGGCGGGCATATGAGTGCGGGAGGAGGACATATGAGTGCGGATGAAGCAAAACGCGCCAGCGCGGATCACATGGAGCGCGTGAATGGCGAGCGCATGATTGGTGAGCGCCAAGAGCTCGAACGAGAGCCTCGTCAGCTTTTACCCGAGAATTTGCGCAGAAAGGCCGGCGAGCTAGCGATCGACGTGGCAGAACGGCTTGGTGATGTGGAGGCCGACGAGCAAATCGTGGATCGGCCGGGCAACGTCGAACCTATCTTTGGCTCGCCGATGTGGCTGCCCGGAACGCTGAGTAACGGTTTGGCGGGCACGGCCCTCATGTACTCATTGCTCGCGCAATCTGATTCCCGCTACCTCCAGTTGGCCCATCAACACCTGCAGGCGGCTCTTAAGGCGGCTACGTGGAATACACAGGGTGGCCTCATAGGAGGCCCCGCGGGCATTTTGGCAGCCGCCCAGGGGGCATCCGGTGTGGGAAAGAACTATCCGGGGCTGCGCGAGAAACTGGCCTTTCGGTTGGCGGCAACGCAGACGGAGACTGTGCGAACATATGCAGAGGAGCTGAAAGACGGTGTTCATTGGCTTGCCTACGACATAATGCACGGGGTAACGGGCGTGCTCAGGGTACTCATGGACGAGCCGTCGAAGGAGGCTCGCGGCGCGGTTGAAACGACGAGCGACTACCTTTGCTCGCACATTCTGAAACAACACGAATCTGGGCTTCCCGGCTGGTGGGTGCCATCCGAGCTCGAGCCTGTTGCAGAAGACAGCCAAACCTATCCTCACGGCGACCTCAACCTCGGTTTGGCTCACGGCGTTACCGGTGTTGTCGCCACTTTGACGACGGTGGCCGAGAGAGAGGGCCTCACCCCCGAGATGGAAGATGCCCTCCGCCGAGCCGTCGACTGGATGGTGATGTGGCGGCAGGAAGTCGATGGAATACCTTATTGGCCGGCTCGGGTTCCCGCCGAGCTCAACGGCTCTGCGCAAGATGCGCCGCCTCTATTCACTAGGGCAGCGTGGTGTTACGGCACTCCGGGAGTTGCCTTGACGTTGATGCGGGCAGGACGATTGCTGGGCGACTCCGACCTCATCGATACCGCGGTGGATGCGCTTGTGGGCCATCTGCTGGCTCCCGAGCGCGCATGGAGACTTGATGGACCGACGTTCTGCCACGGGTATGCCGGCACCTTGCATGTGCTGCATCGGGCATGGTTAATTCGCGGCGATGAGCGTTTGAGACAGCTTGCACTCACGATGGCTTCGAAGCTCGTCGACGACATGGCCGAGCCGGATGCTCCCTTCATATTCCGCCACTGGATGCCCGACAGTCCGGAAGGATGGCAAAAAGCCGATTCTTACAAGAAGGTCGATAGCGTGGGGTTGCTCGAAGGTGCGTCTGGAGTTGCCGCCGTCCTCTATTCATTGAGCCTGGATGATCCGAGCGACTTGCCGGCGTGGGACCGCGTATTCGCTCTTTCCTAGGCGCGCTGGGCATGCTCGGCGAAAGACGCGCTGGGCGTGCTTGACGAGTAGAGGGTTTGGATTCGGCGCGAAGATTCGCCGCTCCACCGCCGCGAAATAGCCCCGCCACCGGGAAAGAGAAAAAGAGAGAAAGGGAGAATATGGCGGACAGCGAAGAAGAGGTGGCCACCGAAGAGAAAGCTAGCGTCGATACGGGGGCGGATGCCGAAAAAGGCATGGCCGTCGAACGGGTGCTCCTCGGCTGCACCGGGGCGCTACAGATGCTATCGATAGGCGAATACATTATGGCCATGCGATCCGCCGGGGCCAAGAAGATCGGCGTGGTGCTCTCCCCGTCGGCCGCGGCGATGACGTCTCCGGCGTCGCTCGAAGCGATTGTCAACGAAGTGTTTGTCGAACTTCCCATGGCGCGAAACCATATCGCTCTGAGCCGCGAATACCAGCGAATGGCGGTGGTTCCCGCGACGGCCAATTTCCTGGCCGGGGCGGCGACGGGAAGCGCACGCAACGCGGTGGAGCTCATGCTTATCGCAATGCCCACGCCTTCCGTGATCGTTCCGGCGATGAACGGCGCCATGTGGGCCAAACCGGCGGTTCAGCGAAATATTGCGACCCTCGTAGAAGACGGCCACATCGTGTTGAAACCCACAGTTCGCGAAGTCTTTGAGGCTGCGTCGCAAAAATTCAAGCAAGGGGTTTCCGCTGCGACGCCCTACGAGGTGGCTCGGGCAATCCAAGAAACGCCTCTCTGACGGAAAAACCCGTTCGAACCGGTGCAACTGTTTTGAAGGGCGGTGGATGTTCGAGCGGCGGCCGGCCGCGGTGACTAGTAGTCTGGCCGGAAGCCGTTCGATTTCAGAATCGAGCGGTGCGTGAACCGCTGCGGGATGCATCGCTACGAACTTGATGACGAACGAGTTCAGATGGTCATTGCCGTCCCGAGAAGAGGAGAGACCCGGTGGCGAAGCGAAACGGCTGTACAAACTTGGTGCACAGGGAGTCATCTCACCTTGGCCGCTGACACCGAGACCGAGCGCGACGCCGAACTTCTCGAAGCTGTGGGGGAAGGGGACGAGCACGCATTTGCCGAGCTGTACGAACGATACTCGGCTGTGGTGTTCGCCTTCGTTCTCGCTCGAAGCGATGATCGGGGCGATGCTGAGGAAATCAGCGCGGACGTGTGGCTGGGGTGCTGGAGATCGGCCCCCGCTTTCAGAGGCGACAGCAGGATTCTCACCTGGCTTCTGGGGATTGCCAAGCGTCAAATCTGGACGCACACTCGCCGGCGGAAGATTCCGACGGCGCCCTTGGACGAGGAGGTCGAATGTCTGGTCGACGATGCCGCCGATCCGGCCGACCTGGTCGCAATGGCGGCCAGCGTCGACGAATTGCTTGGGGCTCTCAGGTCCCTGCCCCAAGATCTCGCCGAGGTGGTCGGCCTCGCCTGGCTGCACGAATTGCCGTATGGGGAGATCGCTTCAGTACTCGAAATACCCGTCGGCACGGTGAAAAGCCGCGTGTCACGGGCGCGTCGGCTGTTGAAAGAAACGCTGGCAAGGAACTGAGGAGGGGCGATGTTTGAGCGCGGACAATACGAACGCGAGACATTGAAAGCCGCTTTGCGTCAGTGGGAGTTCGAACAGAGCGCGCCGCCCAGCTACGAGCGTGTGCGCCGCCGGGTGGCTGCTTCGCCGTCGCCGCTTAAGCGGCAACACCGAACGGCTGCGCAAAGCCTTCGGCTGGCGGTGGCTTTGGGGCGTGCACAATTAAGAGTTGTGCCATGGCTGGTGGTTCCGCTGGCCTTGCTGACCGCGACGTTCGCGGCACTGGTGGCTCGATTCTTCAGCGTGACCATGGGACCGCATGCCGCCGTGGGGGGATTCGCCTCCTTGGCGCTATTCGGCGTCAATTTGACGGTGACCACGGCGCTTTCTCGGATCCGTCAGGATGCCGTCGCTTTGACAACGCCATTGGGGCCGTCGGCGGTGGTGCTCGCCCGAGTGGCCGTAGTGCTAGTACTTGATGCAGCGACGGTAATCCTGGGTGCCACAGCCGCTGCCGCGTGGGGCACGGCAGACATCTTCGGTCCGATTCTCGCGGGGTGGCTGGTCCCGATGGCGGCGGTGGCGGGAACCGTGGCATTTCTCTCCATCTGGGTGGCCCCATGGGTGGGCATCGTGGTGGGCCTAGCCGTCTCTGCCGTTGTAGGGCCGTCCTCTTCGCCGCTCGGCCTCGGCCCCTATTCGGGTTCGTTGCAGGAGGCGATTACTCCTTTGGGTGTCGTTGCCCTTGGCTTGGCGTTGGTAGCTGGTGCAGCGTTTTCTGCTCCGCGAGCAGTGGCTTCATTGAGGGACGAGTGACTTCCCGTGAACTCCCGTGAACCGGTCTGCCCCGGCTCGCTACTCACTCAATGACAGTGAGTTGGACAGGAAAGGAGTTCACGTGTCGGTCTCGTTCCTTGCGGCACAGCTGCGACGAGTTCGCGTCACTTTGGCCATACCGCTCGTCGCGGCGGTCGTCACCGTGTTCGTGGGCAGGTTGGCTGCGGCCGCGTGGTCCTCGATGCAAGGCATGGCATTGGCATTCGGATTAGGGCAGGTTTTCGTCATCTTCAGCGGCGTGGCCGTGGCCATCGCACTGACGGGCGATCCGTTGGTCGAACTTCATGAGGCTACGCCGGCGACATTCAGACGAGTACAGGCGGTTCGCGCGGCGGCTGTGACCGCGTCCGCAGTAATCGGAGCCGTCATTATGTTCGCATCGCTGCACGCGGCCGGCGTGTGGATGCAAGACAAAGGGTGGATCACCGTCGTCATGCCGATCGGATCGGTCGTCGTGATCGCCGCTGCCGCCTTCGGAGCGGCAGCTTATACGGGTGCGACGTCCTCCACCACCATCGCGGTCACGGCAACCTGGCTGTTTTTGGCCGCGCTGTGGGATCCGTATGTGGAGTCTCTGCTCTTGCGGCGCGGAATACCCGTTTTGATCGCAACAATTTTGGCTATTCAGGCATGGCACAGGCTCGGCGACCCCGAGCGCAACATATCGCGGGCGGTGGCTGCAGCATGACATTAGTCAATCTCATACGCGTCCACGCGCGAATAGCGTGGAGGCAAAAGGCGCTGTGGTACACGTCGATCCCATTGACGCTGCTCGCCATCATAGTGAGTTTTGGCGGAAACGCGCCGAATACAGGGGACGTCAAAGATCTCGTTTACAAGGCGCAGGTCACGGTCATGTTCCTCGGTATCGCCTATGCCGCGGCGTTCACCAACCTGCTTACCGCTCCCGCGCGTCTTGGCATCGGCGAGTTGGAGTCGTCGGCGCCGGTCGGCTCCATGAAGCTCCGAATGGCGCGGGTGGTAGGGCCTTTCACCGTAGTCATCGTGCCGCCCCTAACTTTTCTTCTGGTCATGGGAACGATTCAGACGGTTCAGGGAAAATGGGATGGGCTGCCTATGGCCCTCGTCGTGACGGCTTCGGTAATCGCTCCCGCGATGCTGTGCTCGATCGCAATCTCGGCTTTCACGGGGTCCTTTCTGCCGCAGGCTTTCGCGCGCATCGTGGCCGTTCTCGTTTGGTTCTACCTCGTGTTTTCGACCCCCATGATTCCCGTGCCGGCTCCCGCGGGCACGATTTTCGGGATCACCGGGGACGTCGTCGCCGAGGGCTATTTCGGTTCGCGACCGTTGTATGCGCTCACCGGTCCGCTCAGTTCTTCTCCCGGACCGGCCACGGCCACCGTTTCGCTGTTGTGGCAGCTCACCTTGATCATTGTGCTTCTAGCCATCGGCTCCCGTTTGTCCGAACGCTTCCGGGATCGTTGAGAGGAATCATCCCATGTATATCTCCATTAACCACGTCACCAAGAATTTTCGAGGCAAGCCGAAAGCTCTCGACGACGTCACCATCGACCTTCCCACAGGGATGATCGGCTTGCTCGGTTCAAACGGCGCTGGCAAGACCACGCTTATGCGCATGCTGTGCGGCATTATTCAGCCCACCGCGGGAAAAGTGTTCGTCGATGGGCAGGATCTCAGCGCTTCGACGAGCCGTCGTTCGGTCAAGAGCACCTTGGGTTACCTCCCTCAGCACGTTGAGCCTTACCCGAATCTCACGCCGCTGGAGTTTCTCGACTACGTCGGAATCCTCAAGGGAATCGATAAGCGCTCCGCGCGCCGCAGTCAAGCCGAGCAGCTTGTTGCGCGCGTTGGGCTCACGGATGCCAAGGATAGACGCATAGGAGGATTTTCTGGCGGAATGCGGCGTCGGGTGGGTATAGCGCAGGCCCTCATGGGGGATCCTCGGCTCATCATCGTCGACGAACCCACCGCTGGTCTGGACCCCGAAGAGCGCATACGCTTCAGAACCTTGTTGGCGGGGCTTGGCGCCGAACGCACCGTGATCTTGTCGACCCACATCCTCGACGACGTTGCCCAAACGTGCCCCTACATATTCGTTTTGGGGCATGGCCGCACCCGTTATGACGGTCCGACAGCCGGTCTCATCGAAGCCGCCCGGGGCCGCACATGGTTGACCAGTCCGCGCAGCGCTCCGCTCCCGGAGCAGGTGGCAGTGGTCAACGCCATAACAACATCTGAGGGAACCCGATACAGGATCGTTACCGATACGCCGCCGGATGGTGCGGAACCGGTCGAACCGAACCTCGAAGACGGATACATGGCCCTCACCATCAACAAAGAAACACTATGAAACAAGGAGTCATCATGAAAAAGAGAAATACCGTGAAACAAGGAAATACTGCCAAGCAAACGGCCGTCGCCAATCAGGGCGTCTCATCGAGAATGCCGAGGCGAATTCGAGGCTTTATAGCCGCGGGTCTTCTTGGAACAAGGGGACAGTCCGGGTGCGGGATGTTTCACCCCGAGGATTATCCGACTGACACGGCCAAACTGCCCAAGGCGACGAGTAACCCCGCAAAGGTATCGAAAGCGACATTCAGGAATAGCTGGAACTTGAAGGTCGACCACGGGACCATCCACTGCAAGCTTAACTCCGGGGGCGATCCTATCCTCTATTTCACAGCTCCGAATGGGACCGAGTACGCGCTCAATTCCGTCACCGGCAATGGTGGGCGGCCAGACATCGAAGACATCGCCGATGGCTCCGTCGGGACGATTCGTTCGTTCGCCTTTAGCGTCTGCAAGGTCAAGTGATCGCGCTGGGGACTGACGGGTGACACTGACGCGTTCCGACGTGCGATGCTGACACGTTCCGACGTGTGATCCCGCGTGCCGGCGGGTGGGCGACGCTGACGCGAGTTTCGTCCGTCCGCCCCGGCAACGACTTTGTTCGCCGCTGGTCTCCCAGCGACTGCGGGCTTCATCAAAAGCGAGCGCGAACCCGACAACCGCACCGAAATGTTTCATATGTTGTTACGCTCGACTTAAATCGCTCGATTTACCGTTCTTTCGCTACCTTCATCATTTTTCACAAAGAGCTGTCAAACGCCATTTTACGAACGCAAATCTGCACGATTGATTAACTTTCTGTTGACGTATACTGACGACTTTGTGCAGTTCGTAGACGCTTTACGTCGTAGGCGTGCAACAGTTTGTCGTTTGTGCTAGATTTTGAACATATGCGCTACCGAAATGGTAGGCGATTATCACGCAAATGATGCTGGCAGAAAAGTTCATGACCAAAACCTTTTATGGCGTTGCAAGTGCAAGCACCCATGAGGTGTTTCAAGGAACCTCTCCGACGCCGGCTGAATATTCTGTGAAACTAGGTGGGGGGAAACAATTTGTAGATGCCGAAGGGAAGATAGTTCCCTATGAACAGATGACCCCTGAGCAGCGGGGAGGATTTGAGGATTATGTCTCGTCGCAAGCGGGTAAGAACTACGGCAACCAGATTAATGACATTCAGACAGCGATTACGAACGCGGCAAAGAGGCATCATGATGCGCGGGTTGCGAGCAAGTAGGCTTGATGTGCGGCCTTTAGGCCTTGGCGCGCAGCTTTGGCGCAGGATTGCTGGAGCATGCGGGGCGTTTCGAAGTGCTGGAAGGCGTGTTTGGCGTCTTCTTGTGGTAGGGGTTGCATTGCTGGCGTTTGCGGGGTGCTCGCCGGTTGGAAAGCCGTCGGCTAGTCTGTCGCCGAGTGTGAAGATGACGACCAAGGGCACTCGGGATGCGTTTTCGATGCGTGCGCCGCAAGGGTGGATTGAAGTGGCTAGTCCGCCGTTGCCGTGGCTTTTTGCGGCGACACGGACGGGACAGTTCAATATCGATGCCGCCGGCATACAGGTTCAATGGACTCCTTTCAAGCTAGCTCGCGATAGGGTGGGGACGAGCCAGGCTAAGGCGAAGTGGCATCGGGACCGGAGTGTGGTGAATGCGAGAAGGCTTGAGTGGATTGTGTCTTCGTATCGGATCAAGGACCGGATGATCGCGGGGGAGCGGGGATACGGATCGGCCACAGTAGCTTCGGAACCTGGCGGCAACCAAACAACCTATGAGTGGATGGTTCTGCGTCGCGACGGCCTATGGGAGTTCTACGTCACGTCTGACCCCGGGGGTCGGATTCCCGACGACTTGGTCAAGGCCCTCGACACGGTCAAATGGGAAACAACGTGATTCGGACAGACGGGAAACGGCATGAGGCTCAAACTTCGACCGGCAGATTCAAAGGAGCGCCAGACACGTGATCGGCGGCTCGAAGAAGACCTATACCCTCGACCGGCAGTTCGAAAAGATACCCGGAGCCTCCTTCGGCGTTGTCCGTTAGACGCCATTGTGTCAGGAGGCTCCGGGAGTTTTTATGGGTTCGCGTCCACCTTCGGCGACGTCGAACTTTTCAGATAGCTAGCAGGCCATCATGGTCGGTCGCGATTCAGATAAACCGCCGTGATTTAAACAAACCATGGCCGCCTTGTGCTTGCCAGCCGCCGTGAACGGGTCACTTCACGTCCTCGTCGACCCAATCGAGGGTCTTCGAGATGGCTTTCTTCCACTGGCGGAGCTGACGTTCGCGTTCGGCCGGTTCCATTTCGGGCTTCCAGCGCTTGGCCTCGGACCAGTTAGCGACGACGTCCTCCTCTCCGGACCAGAAGCCGACCGCAATGCCCGCCGCATAGGCTGCTCCAAGGGCAGTAGTCTCTGCAACCACGGGCAGGACAACTTCAGTGTCGAGGATGTCGGCCTGGAACTGCATGAGTAGATCGTTGGCGGTCATGCCGCCGTCGACTCTCAACTGCTCCAACTTGACCTTCGAATCGGCCTCCATGGCGTCAAGGACCTCGCGGGTCTGGAATGCCGTCGCCTCCAAAGCCGCGCGGGCAATATGTGCCTTCGTGTTGTAACGCGTCATGCCGACGATCGCTCCACGGGCATCGCCGCGCCAATGCGGAGCGAATAGGCCCGAGAACGCCGGGACGAAGTACACTCCGCCGTTGTCGTCCACGCTGGCAGCCAGGGCCTCAACCTCCGGTGCGGTGGCGATGATCTCCAGATTGTCGCGCAACCACTGGATGAGCGAGCCGGACACCGCAATTGAGCCTTCGAGGGCGTACACGGTGGGCTGATCGCCGATCTTGTAGCAGACGGTGGTGATGAGCCCGTTATCGGAAAGCTGCGGTTCGGTGCCTGTGTTCATGAGCATGAAACAGCCTGTGCCGTAAGTATTCTTCGCCATGCCGGGATGGAAGCAGGCCTGGCCGAAAGTGGCCGCCTGCTGATCGCCGAGATCGCCGGCGATCGGCTTGCCCGGGAGCAGGCCCTTTGGCCGTCCGTATCCGTACACCTCGGAGGAGGAGCGGATTTCGGGTAGGAGCGACATTGGTATACCTGCGATTTCGCAGATGTCCTCCCGCCACTGCAAGGTCCGCAGGTCCATGAGCATCGTGCGCGAAGCATTCGTCACGTCGGTGACGTGAACGCCGCCCTGCGGGCCGCCCGTCATGTTCCAGATAAGCCAGGTGTCGGGGTTTCCGAATGCCAGTTCGCCGCGCTCGGCCCGCTCGCGCACGCCGGGGACGTTTTCGAGGATCCACATGATCTTTGTGATCGAGGCGTAGGTCGAGAGCGTTTCGCCGACGATCGAACGGAATCGGTCGGGGCCGCCGTCGGCCGCGAGTCGATCGACGAGGTCCTGGGAACGGGTATCTTGCCAAACGATGGCGTTATAGACCGGCTCGCCTGTGGCGCGATCCCAAATGATCGTTGTTTCGCGCTGGTTGGTGACGCCAACAGCCGCGACTTCGTGGTGATTGGCCTCGGCCCTGCCCAGTGCCATGCCCACGGTCTGGCGGACGTTGTCCCAGATCTCGGTGGCATTGTGTTCGACCCACCCCGCGTGAGGGAAGATCTGCTCGTGCTCTAGCTGACCGACGGAAACGACCTCCCCCGCGTGATTGAAGAGGATCGACCTGGATGACGTCGTACCCTGGTCGATCGCCAGGACGTACTTCCGCTCGGTATCAGTCATCTTTAACTGTTCCTTTCTAGGTGAATCCGTGGGGGCCAACAGGCCCCCACGGCAGTGGTGCTACCCGATCAGCCTTGGATCTCGGGTGCGACGTCAAGGAAAGGCGTGATGTCTTCCGCTTCTTCGCGGACCTTTTGAGCCTCTGCCTCGCTCGTGATCTTTTGCGCGGCGGCCTCGGCCTCGCACCTGGAACGGTACGACGCCAATTCGGCCTCCTTCGTGGCCTCGTCCCATCCCAGAAGCTCGCCCGCGAGGGTCGCGATCTCCTCGGCTGCGGAAAGTCCGCGATCGGCGTGCTCGTAAGTGAGCCTCGTACGCCGTGCGAGAAGGTCCTCAAGGTGGAGGGCCCCCTCGTGGCTGACGCCGAAAGCGATCTCGGCTCGCAGATACTCGGGCGCGCCCTTGAGCTCGTTCGCCAGGTCGGGACGTTCCTCAATCATGTCGAGAAGCAAGTCGATGTCCGAACCGTAGCGGTCTAGCAGATCCTCGACATGGTCGATGCTCAGCCCGCTTTCTCGTGCGATCGCTGCCCGGCGGCTCCACATCGAGTGGTATCCGGCGGCTCCCTCCAGCGGGGTCTTCTTCGTGACCGACGGGCTCTGCTTCGCCTTGTCCTTGCCAATCGTGAAATCGACGGCGTCCTCGGCCATCTGGCGGTAAGAGGTCAACTTTCCGCCGGCAATGACGGTCCGGCCCGGGGCGGCCTCCGTCACGGTGTGCTCGCGCGAAACTTGCGTCGACTTCGATTCGTCGCCGTCAAGCGTGCCCGGCTGCAAAAGCGGACGCAGGCCCGCAAAGGTGCCGATGATGTCGTCGTGCGTCAGCGGCTTGGCGAGCACAGAGTTCGCTTGCTCCAAGACGTAGTCGATGTCCTCGAGGTCGGCCACCGGCTCACGGCGATTCTCGTGGTAGGCGGTGTCCGTCGTACCGATCACCCAGTAGCGCTTCCACGGGATGATGAAGAGAACGGACTTCTCGGTGCGCAAGAAAATGCCCACCTTCGAATTGATCTTCTCCTTCGGCACGACGATGTGGATCCCCTTCGAGGCGAGGACCTTGAGGCCCCCCGATGTGCCGGCGAGCGACTGGGTCTTCTCGGTCCACACGCCGGTGGCGTTGATAATCGAACCGGTTGGAACCTCATACTCGCGATTCGACTCCAGGTCGAGGAGCTTGGCGGCGGTGACTCGCCCCGCGGCGTCTTTGACCATTTCGGTCACCTGCACGCGGTTGGCTGCGAGTGCGCCGTGGCGCACCGCCGAGCGGACGAGTGTGACGACCAGGCGGGCGTCGTCTACCCTGGCGTCGTAGTAAACGATCGATCCGGTAAGCGAATCCTTCTTCAGGGCCGGGGCGAGCTTGAGGGAGCCCTTACGTGTGTGGTGGCGCTGGATCGGCACGGATCCGCGGTGGGCGAACTGGGCGATGGTGTCGTACATGCCGACGCCGACCGCCGAGTACATGCGCTCGATGACCGGCATCTTCAGCGGCCACAGGAAGGGCTGGGCTTTAACAAGGTGCGGAGCGGTTTCGGTCAGAAGGAGGCCGCGCTCACGCAGCGACTCCGCGACGAGCGCGAAATTGAGTTGATAAAGATAGCGCAAGCCGCCGTGGACGAGCTTCGAGGAGCGCGACGACGTCCCGGAGGCCCAATCCTGCGCTTCGACGATGCCTACGCGCAGGCCGCGGGTGACGGCGTCCAAAGCGATGCCGGCTCCGGTCACCCCTCCTCCGATGACGAGGATGTCGACGCCGTCCTTCGACATTGACTCCAAGGCGCGCTGACGGCTTTGGGCAGAAAGGTGGGAATTTGGCATGTGTTCACTCCTCGTTGATGTGTCTACCTTCGTAGGTTGTAGATGACAACCCACCTGCAACCATTTTCTCAAGAAACCGGAGGGGAACTGACAAATGCCCATGTGTGCACGATATAGAGGGCTTTTTGACCATTCGTCATTACCACATTCTTGAGCTGAGTGGTATGTTCCAGGTCCAATTGGGAAAATGCACGTTTTTGACTGGCTTAAAAATGGGAGATCTTGCACAATGGGGGAATGGCAACAAAATCAGAACGACGCAGTCTCGCATACGAAGCGGCGGTCCTCTACTTCGTCGAGCAACAGACGATGGAGGCGATAGCCAATAAGCTCGGAATCTCGCGCTCCACAGTTTCACGCCTTATCTCATCCGCGCGCGACGACGGCCTGGTCCGGATTTCCCTTCACGCCCCGGAAGAGCCGAACGATTCCCTTGCCAGACGTATCGAGGAAATCTACGGCATCGACGTGACCGTGGTGCTGGTTTCCGGGCAGAGCACAGAAATAAGGCGTCTCGAGCGGGTGGCCGGCGTCGCCGGGAACCTCATAGGCGATGTGGTCGAAGACAAGATGGTTGTCGGGGTCGCTTGGGGAACCACCGTATCCACGGTTTCCGAACGGCTCATGCCCAAACACCTTTCGGGCGTGACGATCGTCCAGCTCAACGGCGCCGCCAACCCCACGACGACCGGCCTTCCCTACGTCGGTGAGATCCTTGGCAACTTCACGCGATCTTTTGGAGCGAAAGCCTTTCCCTTCCCAGTTCCCGCATTTTTCGACTATGCGAAGACGCGAGATCATATGTGGCATGAGCGGTCCATCCAGGTGGTCAGAGACCTTGGGCGCAATGCCGATGTGGCGATATTCGGCGTCGGCTCGTTTACGTCGCCGCTGCCATCGCACGTATACGCCGGTGGATACCTTTCTTCCGACGAGGTGACGGCGCTGCGACGTGACAACGTAGTCGGCGACGTGTGCACGGTGCTCATCCGTGCCGACGGCACGTACGAAGATATCGAGATCAACACTCGCGCCACCGGTCCAACGCCCGCGGAGCTGGCTCGGATACCGCGGAGGGTGTGCGTGGTCGCGGGAGCTGGAAAGGCTCCGGCTCTGGCGGCAGCGCTGCGGTCCGGTGCCGTGACGGATCTGGTGCTTGACGATGAATGTGCGGCAGCCCTGCTCGAATATGAGAAGGGCGGAAAGGTCGACGGCGCAAGCGCATCTCTGCGCTGAGCGTCCAGACAACGAGGTATCGAAGCGCTAGAGCGCCGGGGTCTTGAAACACCGGAGTGTTGAAGCGTCAAAGCGCCGAGATACCGAAGCATTAAAGCTGCGCGATGGTAAAAGGGAAGGAGTCTATGTCGACTCCCGTGACTTTGCCTCAGGAAGCGCGTAGCCCAAGGAACTGCGGCAGGCCAAGCCATCTGCGAGGAGGGAATCCAAGGCGGGGTCGAAACGCGAGGGAGCCAGCGAAGTGGCTTCGCTCAGGGTTTCGAGGGTAATAGGGCCGTCTGCCGCCCTGAGGATGGCCATGATCTTCCCGCGGGCCTCACGGTGGGTTCCAGTGAACCGTTGCACTCTGCGCGGCATTCCGTTTTCGGGCCTACCGGCTGCCAGCCAGGCGCAGTCCGAGCACAACGGGCATTTTTCGCAAGCCGGATTCTTGGCTGTGCACACCAGCGCGCCCAGCTCCATGAGAGCAGCGTTCCATTGCCAGGCCAGATTATCATCCGCCGGAACCAGCGCATCGGCTCGCGCGATTTCGTCTTTGCGCAGGTGGGAGGGCGGAGCCTCAGCTCCATGCAGTCTGCATAGCACTCGACGTGTATTTGTATCGAGAACCACCGAGCGCTTGCGATAGGCGAAAGCGATGATCGCGTCCGCGGTGTACGGGCCGATACCGGGCAGGCTGAGAAGATCCTCGCGAGATCGGGGAAGGACACCACCCCAGTTGGCGACGATGGCTGCCGCACAATCGCGTAGGCGCAACGCCCTGCGCGGATATCCAAGATTGCCCCAGGCCACAATGATTTCGGCCGAAGAGGCCGCCGCGAGGTCGGCCGGCTTGGGCCAGCGCTCCATCCACTCGCGCCAAGACGGCATAACCCTGGCGACCGGCGTTTGTTGACTCATCACTTCGCAGACGAGGACGGCCCATGCCGACGTTCCTGGTTCGCGCCACGGGAGCGGACGTGAATGCGCGGAATACCACTGCAGAAGACGAAAGAGCACAGGCTAAGTGTGCATTATTCGAAGCGTCAAAGCGAGGTTTTGCGCTCCCGGTGATAGCGTGGACAACGTGAATAGCGATCCCAGGAAACGTGGCGACGGACGCAATCGCTGGAAAGGCCCACGCCTGGGCGACTCCGACCGCGGTGGCGCGGGCGCGGGGCGAAAGACCGGCACAGGGCGAAACACCGGTGCAGGGCGAAAAGGAGGCTCCAACGAGGCAAGCTCTCGAAGAGCCGAAACAGTTCGCAAGGCCCACCCGGAAGGCGCGCGTGGAGCGCGGGCGGCGGCCGAACGGCAAACGGAAAGATCCACGGATTCTCGCCCGACGGGCCGAGGGATGGGCGCTCAACGCGGATCGGGAAAGACGGGCCAGCGAGGCGGGAAACAGCGAGACGCCAAGCAACGATCCGGGATCCGGCGCGCGGCAAGCCAAAAGACCGTGAGTCAAAACGCGAGAGGCCAAGGGGGAGGAAGTCAAGGGGCCGTAATAAACCGCAAGAGCTCTAGTCATAAGGGCGGAGCTCCTCGAGGAGGCGGCTCGAATGTTAGATCGCACGGTGAGGGCCATCGCCCCGGCCAAAGTCCCCGCTCGAGGGACGGACAAGGTTCGGATCGTAAGCGGCATCCGAACGGCGGGCAACGCTCGGCTGGAAAGCTGCATTCGGCCGGGGGACAAAGTTTAAGCGGCGGGCAACGCTCGAACGGCGGGCAACGGCCTGCCTCCCACCGAGGAAAGGGTGCGGCGCAGCCAAGAAAGGCAGGCACACAGCGCCAGGGGGCACCGCGTCAGCAGCCGCCGAGCAGGCCGAGTGCGGCTTCCCGCGCGCGCTCGCGTGCTGCTGCTGAACGCGCGCGCAGAGCGAGGATCAATCGTCATCTTGGATTTGCTGCGCTCATCGCGGTGCTCGTCGTGGGCATGAAGTTCGTCATCGCTCGGATTGGCGAACGAGATGACGTAGCTACGGCGGTTCCCACGAACGACTACAAGCCGGTCAAATGCACCCCGGAACGAGTTCACACCAGCCTTACGCCCAAAGCGACGCAGGCGGGCCGGCCGGTGGTCTTCGAGGTGACACTGCAAAATACGTCGACGTCCAATCCGTGCTATATCGACGTCGGGTGGTCCAATGTCGACGTCCAACATTCCAAGATAACAAAGCTTAGAGATGTCTCTCTCCCTCTCTCTCTGGAGAC
>CAUSGP010000021.1:0-15737 GCA_963531075.1 uncultured Actinomycetaceae bacterium
GGCTTCGCCGGAACGGAAGGCTTGACCGAAGGCGTGACATTCGGAGCTGGCGTGACGGGCGCCGGCGTGGACGGCGCAGGAGCTGGCGTGAATGAGTACGTGACTACCGCGGGAGTGGCGATGCCGTAGCCGATCGTCACCTTTGCCTCCCCAACTTTCCCGGCAGTTCCAGTGATCTTACGGGATGCGTGATCGTAAGACAGGCCCTTGGGAAGCCCGGTTGCCGGATCGCACGCCTCACCCTCGCAGGTAAACGTGGGAACGTCGGGGTTGGCTTTCAACGGATCGACGATCGTGACCTTGACAGGGGTCGCCTCCTTAGAGACCATCCCTTTGACCGAGGGCGGATCCGCGGTGATCGAGGGCGCGCAGCGCACGGTCTCTTTCGCCGGTGAATGCGCGATACCCCGAGGATTCGCCGGATCGTAGAAGACCTGCCCCGCTTCGAGGTCGGAGCTCAAGGAGCCCCTGACGGTGTAGGCGTGTCCATCATCAGCCTTGAAGGACCCCGTTGTACGCGCGGTCCATTCGAAGCCCGTCCCGGTAAGCTTGGCAGCCTTAGGAATCTGGACGGTGATCGTCTTCCTCGCGGCGTCATAGACCCCGGCCGGCGGCGCGAAGTGTGCCGATTTGACCATGCCTAGCCGCCTCTTGGCGAAGCTCTGCTCGACGGGAACCAGACTTCCCTCGACGTACGCCATCTTGGGATCCGAAACATCCATCGTTAACTTGATGTTGTTCATGGGAATTGCCGTCGCATAGAAGACCCGCCAGTGAATGAGGGTCTTGTCGTGCTGGTCTTCCCAATGCTCAACCGAGTACCAGGCATTCGCATTCCACATCGTGTTGTTGTAGGTGAAGCCGTGGTTCGACGTCGGATTCGGCGAATCATGATCCTGCGTGGATTGCGCCCACATGTTGACGCGGCAGTTGTTATTGGACAGTGTGAAGTGGGGCTGACTCTTCGACGTCGAAGAATCATAAAGCCCCGGACCCGACTTCGCCTCATTTGGAATTGAATAGGCATCGCCGGGGGCGTCGGATAATTCTGCTGCTGCAGAAGTTGCGGTTGCGACCATTGCAACCGCAACAGCGGCAGCACATCGACGCACATTGCGTAGACTCACTTTTCCTCCTTTTGGTGAGTAGAGGTTGAGTTTTTATGTTACCAGAAAAGGAAAAAGTATCTACACGTTTCTAATTTGACTTTTGGAGCATAAAGTGATCTTAGAGAATGAAACATTACTTAACTGTCATTCAAATTCTTTAGATGACTTTCTCTACATGAAGATACTCGTGGATTTTTTGAGATGACGGAATACCGGAGGCCTAATCGCATCCAGCCTTCCCATATGAGTCTGTCTCATATGGGAAGGCTGGATCACGTTGAAAATTCGGCGAAGTAATATTGAGGGTTACCCACCGGCGTCTTCACCGTTCCCGAAAGCTTCTGCGAAAGATGCCACCGGAGAAGGGACATAAGCGGCGGTGGCAACTCGTCAGAAGCTCGGTAGTGGTTCCTCAGAAACCCGCGTGGTGATTTCTCAATCTTTGGCGTCAAATTGCGAGTTGTACAGCTCGGCGTAGAAGCCTCCGCGAGCCAGGAGCTCCTCGTGGTTCCCGGTCTCAACGATATCGCCGTCACGCATGACGAAGATGACGTCGGCATTGCGGATGGTCGAGAGCCGATGGGCGATGACGAAGGACGTACGGTCCTCCGTCAGAGTGTCGAGAGCCTCCTGAATGAGCTTCTCCGTGCGGGTGTCGACCGAAGACGTGGCTTCGTCGAGGATGAGGAGAGGACTGTCGGCAAGCATAGCCCTGGCGATTGTCACGAGCTGTTTCTGCCCAGCGGAAAGCGTAGTCTGCTCGGAAAGGACTGAGTCGTATCCGTGCGGCAGCTGAGATACGAGCTCGGAGAGCCCCACCTTTTCCATGACCTCGTCGAGGCGCTCCGCAGAGACCCCTTCACTGCGGTAAACGACGTTCTCACGCAGAGTGCCCTCGAACGTCCACGTGTCTTGCAGGACCATTGAGAAGAGAGCGTCAACGTCCTCGCGACGCATAGCCGACGTCGGAATGCCGTCGATGCGAATCTCGCCGTCCCACAGCTCATAAAAACGCATGAGGAGGTTGACCATTGTCGTCTTTCCCGCGCCGGTGGGGCCCACGATCGCGACCTTTTGGCCGGCTTTGACGCTCGCAGAAAAGTCGTGGATGATCTCTTGGCCTTCGACGTAACCGAATTTCACGTGGTCAAAATCAACGTCGCCCCGAACCTCGGGGACGCCCGCCGGCTTGTTCGATTCGGGGTCCATCTCAGCTTCGTCCAGCAGTTCAAACACCCGGCTGCCGGCCGCAGCGGCGGATTGAAACGACGTCGCCGCCTCGGCCATCTGCCCAAGGGGGTTGGTAAAGATACGGATGTAGACCATAAAGGCGACGATGACACCCACCGAGACAGCGCCGTTGAGAACCAGCACCGCGCCGACGATACACACGACGACGTACCCGAGGTTGCCCACAAATCCCATGAGCGGCCACATGAGGCTG
The DNA here is from genome assembly GCA_963531075.1 of uncultured Actinomycetaceae bacterium. Classification (GTDB taxonomy): domain Bacteria; phylum Actinomycetota; class Actinomycetes; order Actinomycetales; family Actinomycetaceae; genus Peptidiphaga. The sequence continues at coordinate 2,554 of CAUSGP010000021.1, forward strand.
GAGAGAAACTGGGCCTTCCACGCGCTCGTGTACAGGGCGTCGTTGCGCTCGTGGAATTCTTGAAGAGACGGGCCTTCGGCATTGAACGCGCGGACGACCGGATGGCCGGAGTACGTCTCTTCGATGTGGCCGTTGAGTGCGCCCAGCTGCTGCTGTTGAGCGACGAAGTGCCTCTGGCTAAGGCCCATGATGATCCCGGAGCCGATGATGCCGAGGAGAGCTGCGCCTATGCCGGCGAACGCCATCCTCCATTCCGTCACGAACATCATAATGGCCGAACCGACGATCGTGATGACTCCCGTCACGATCGCGGCGACCGAATTGTTGAGGGTCTGGGAAAGCGTGTCGACGTCGTTGGAGACGCGCGAAAGCGTGTCGCCCACGGACTGTCGATCGAAGTAAGCCAATGGAAGCCGGTCGATCTTGCGGTCGAGGTCCGAGCGCATCTTGCGCGCCGTCCACTGTGTGGCCCGCACCATGAGCAGGCCTTCCACAAAGCTGAAGAAGAAGGACCCCACGAGGATGACGACGGAAATGAGGGTCAGGCGCCGCACCTCGTCCATATCGACTCGGCCCGCGAGCCCCTTTTGGATCTCGTCAGTGATGTCGGAAAGGTACTCGGGCGCAATGACGGTCAAAACGGCGCCCGCAACAGCCATGAGCGTAGCGGCGATGAGCAGAGCCCGCATGGGTTTGGCATAGCCGAGCAGCTTTTTGACGGTCGGCCCCATGGCGCCTATGGCCTGGCGGTCGACGCCTCCTCCTTCCGGGCCGAAGACATCAGATGTGATGTTGTCGCCTTCGGACAACCCCTTCTCACGATTACTGTGGGCCAATTCCAGGCCGCGTCGAACAGATTCCAGATCGCGAGCGCGGACGTTTGCCTCTGTTTCGCTCATGCCAATTCCTCTTCGCTCAGCTGTGACAGTGCGATCTCCTTATAGACGAAGTTGGTCGCAAATAGTTCGTCATGGGTTCCGACGCCAACGAGTCTGCCCTTGTCGATAACCAGGATCTTGTCGGCGTTTCGAACGGTTCCGATTCTCTGGGCGACGATAATGACCGTGGCCCCTGCCGCTGACTCGCGAAGCGCGGTTCGCACATCGCGGTCCGTTTTGTAGTCGAGCGCCGAAAACGAATCGTCGAAGATCATGATCTCGCCGTCGCGGGCCACGGCCCGGGCGATCGATAGCCTTTGCTTTTGGCCGCCGGAGAAATTCGATCCGCCTTGCGCCACGGCCGAGGCGTAGTGGTCCTCTTTTGTGGCGATGAATTCGGAGGCGCTCGCCACTCGCGCCGCTTCGACGACGTCGGCAGGCGTGAGCTCTTTCGCCGCCTTGCCGTAGTCGATATTCGAGGCGATCGTTCCCGAGAAGAGCGTGGCTTTCTGCGGAACGAGCGATATTCGCTCACGCAATGCATGCTGCGTCCATTCCCTGACGTCTCGCCCATCAATGAGGACTTGCCCTTCGCGCACGTCGTAAAAACGAGGGATGAGATTGACGATCGAGGATTTGCCCGAGCCGGTGGAGCCGATGATGGCCACGGTCTGTCCCGGTTCGGCCGTGAAGGATATCTGCTTGAGCGCATCGTCTTCGGCGTCGGGATAGCGGAAGAAGACGTTCTTGAACTCGACCGCCCCACGCAGCTCCGAACGGCCGAGATTCGCCGAGCCGTCGGCGATGGACGGAGGCGTGTCGAGGACTTCGAGAATTCTGCGCCAAGACACACGAGCTCTAGGCAGAAAGACGAAGATGAAGGCGAGCATCATGAAGGCTCCGACAATCTGCAACGCGTAGGCGGAAAAGACGATCATCTGGGTGAAAAGCGTGATTCTCTGCATGCCCGACGCCGAATCGATCATTCCGGCGCCGAGTGCGTAGATCGCCAGGGTGAGCGCTGTCATGAGCGCCGTCAGAGCGGGCATAAGAAGGGCGAAAGCGGTCATCACCTGCGTGTTGTTGCGGGTCAGTTCGTCGTTCGTCCGCTCGAATCTTCCCTCGTGGAACTTCTGGGCGTTGTACGAGCGAATCACTCGAAGCCCCGTCAGATGTTCGCGAGTCACCCGATTGAGATCGTCGGTTATCCTTTGCATCCTCATGAGCCGGGGCATGACGACGGCGGTGATCGCCCCCAGCAGGGCAACGAGAACGACGACGGCTATCGACGTGGCAGCCGTCCACGTGCCGTTGGCCCCTGAAATCTTGGTCATCGCCCAGATCGCGAGGATCGGAGATTTCACGAGCATCTGCAAGCCCATGACGAAGAACATCTGAACTTGATTGACGTCGTTGGTCGAGCGGGTGACGAGGCTGGGCGTCCCAAATTTCCCCACTTCGGGCAGCGAGAAACTCATGACTTTTTCGAAGATGTCTGCTCGTATCCTGCGAGCGACTCTGGTTCCTATGACCGCTGTGCAATAGCCGGTCGCTACCATCGCGACCATCGAGCCCAGCGCACAGGCGAGCATGAGCGAACCTTCCCCGAGGACCTGCGACATGCGAGTTCCCGGGGTGACGATGCGCTGAGTGATCTCTTGCATGTACTCGGGCACCTTGAGATCGAAGTACACCTGTAAGACGATCGTCACGAGAGCCACCAGAGCCAAAACTGACTCTCGGCGACCGATGAACTGTCTTATGCGCATCATTTCCTTCTTCTTCCCCTCACGACGTAGCCGTCCAACACTACGCCGCCACACGTTCCAAGCGTTCAATTTCCAGTGCGACATTCGCCACTGGCTTGCAATCACACCTGTTTGAGTGTAGCGTAGTTTTTTCTACGCAAAGTGAATATGCACGTCATTGTTCGCCTTCGCGTAGAGCGTGCGTCACAGCAGGGCGCACAGCCGGTGGCTGATCGCCATCGGCAAGCACGCACGATGAATTTCGGCGTTCCTCACCTGTTCGCCGTTGAGGAGTAGGTACAAATGAATAAGGAGAAAGACATGCGGCGCAAGGATCGCGCCGCCGCCGAGCTGAAATCGGCTCGCGCGGAGTACGCTTCGCTCGACCGCAACGCTTCGCCGTCTCGTGCGGAGCGGGCGGCGTTCCGGCTGAAAGCCGCCCAGGAAGCCTGGGAGAAGCTAGGCGCGACTGAACTCGCGGCATAAGCAACGGGTGGCCCCTCGGATCGTCCGAGGGGCCACCCTTTCTTCAACCCGCATCATTCCTCGGTATCGCTCCCCTTTCGGACCCCGCTCCCTTCCTCTCGACCCGCACTCCGACCACGGACGGATGTTTGCTTGATACAGTTAATTTTTTCACTGCGCGAACTTCGACCGACCAAGAAGTAGGTAACACCCAGCGCGCGAGACACTCTCGTCTCAGAAACCGCCAATCCACTCTTTCTTGACCAAAATCGAGGCCCTCACCCTTTATGTTTACGATGAAAAAGGTGATGAACATCTAGGAAAAATTGAAGACTTTGTGTGAATTCTGCACAGTTTTGACATTTCAACTTCCCTTTCGGGCACAATGTTACATATGACGTTAAGGAAATCGACTCGGCTAGCATTCATTGGCTTCATCGTCACGGCTTTGGTGGCTGCAATGTTCATGTTCGATCGTGGCAAGCGCAACGATAACGAAGACTACCCAGTGGCTCTCACGTCATCTCCGACTCTTCCCCTGCGTGGAGTGACGCTGGATACCCCCTACGATATAAGTAAAGCAATATCCGTTATCAAAACGCACGATTCTCGTTTGACCATACGTCTAGTCATGGACGCGGAAGTTCCTATCAAAGATTACAAGAAGGCCGTCGACCAGCTCTCTCCCCATGCAAATATCATGATCGAAATCGTCGATTCGCAGGAATTGAGCGAACATTCCGCCGCGTGGGTCAAGAAACGAACCGAGCAAGCTTTCAAGGCCATGGGCAACAAAGTCAGCATCTGGGAAATAGGCAATGAACTCAACGGAGAGTGGGTGGGCGACTCTCCCAAGGAGATCAACTCAAAGGCTAAGGCAGCTTACGACGTTATAAAGAAACGTGGCGGACGGACGGCGGTCACACTCAATTACTGGTCAAGCCCCGATTGTTACGCCCATGACTGGGAGTCGACACTGTCTTATGGAAGAACGCTTCGAAAAGACTTCAGCCGCATCGACTACATCTTCCTCTCCGTTTACGAAACCGCCTGTACTCCGCGCCAGCACCCCTCTGCACAGGATCTGTCCAAGACGCTCACGTCTTTGGGCAGAATGTTCCCCAACGCATATCTAGGCATCGGCGAAATCGGCGCTCAGCGCTCCGAGGACGACGTAGAAGAGCCGAGTTTCTCGGAAAAAGAGCGCCTGGCGACCTACTACTACGGCTTGCACGGCAAGATGAAACAACACGTCGGCTCGCGCTACGCCGGGGGATATTTCTGGTGGTACTTCCGCCAAGACGCCGTTGACGCAGCGGGACCCCAATCCCTATGGCCCAGCATCCAAAGGCAAATGAAGAAGATGTGATCCGAAGGGGCGCCGTCTCACGTGGCGCCCCTCTATGCGTTGAGCGCCACCATCGTGCATAATTGACCCATGACGATCAAGCGTGCGCCAAGTGCAGCCAAGCGCGGAAATGCGCGCGCCCGAATGCCTAGGTGACTCACGAAACCCCTTTCCGAACGCCGCGCTCGCGGCGCTATTCTAGGACGTGAATAGGCCCTTTTTCTCAATGATCACCCAACCATCTTCCACTGCGCCAGTCGCGTCGGCCCCCTCGACCAATCGAGAGCCCAGCCGTGTGCATACGACGGTTTCTTTCGAGGTCATGCCGCCAAGGCGCCCCGAGAACACGCCAAAGTTTTGGAAAATGATCGACAAGCTGTTGGCGGTCCAGCCCGATTTCATTTCGGTCACATACGGCGCCGGGGGCAAGAATCGTTTCAGCGCGAGGGATATCGTCACGCGCCTGTCACGCGACACCCCAATCAATCCAATCGCTCATCTGACCTGCGTCGGCACATCCGTACGCACCGTCGAATCGGTGATAGAGGACTACCTCGACGCCGATGTTCGCGCCTTCCTCGCCCTGCGCGGGGATCCGCCGGCCGACGATCCCCACTGGAGGCCCCCTCTTGGCGGCGTCTCCTCCGCGACAGAACTCGTGGCCCTCATCCGCAGCGTCGAAACCCGGCGTTGTGCGGCGAGCGGATCGGCCGCTTTGCGAGCCGCCGTCAGCCCCTTGACGATCTCCGTCGCAGCTTTTCCCTCGGGAAACCCCGCAGCGGGCACCAGCCCGGAACAGGAGGTCGAAAGGCTCCTACTCAAGCAGGCGGCCGGAGCAAGCTTCGCCATAACCCAGCTTTTCTGGGACTCTCAGACATACATTTCTTTCGTCGAGAAGGCTCGCCAGGCCGGCGTGCATATTCCGATTCTGGCGGGCTTGCTGGTCCCCTCCGATCTTAAGAGGCTTTCCAGAACTTCGGAGCTGACCGGCATCGTCCCTCCCGATTCGCTCGTCGAACGTTTGAGGAAAGCTGACGACGCCGAAGCGGCGGCGCTCGCGGGCATCGACGAAGCTTCGCGCATCGCCCGCGAAGTCCTCGAATCCGGCGCGCCTGGATTGCATCTGTACACGTACAACAAACCGGAACACGCATTGGCGATGCTCGGACGCAACGGGCTTGTCGAATCCGTTGCGAGTTAGAAATTGCGAGCCAAAATCCGTTGCGAGCCGACAATCGGCAAACTATGCGGTATTGTGCCCATCCGACCCCAGAGGGGACGCGCAATCCAAGTAGCGCACCCCGGACATACTGAATACCTGGAGAACAACTCATGACATCACACCGCTTCCCCTCGGCAACGATCCTCGGCTACCCGAGGATCGGACCCTCCCGCGAGCTTAAGCGCGCCGTCGAATCGTATTGGGCGGGAAAAATCGACGCGGACGAACTGTACGCAGCCGAACGCGATCTCCGCTTGGCCAGCTACAAGCGGCTGCAAGAGCTGGGGCTGACCGAAGCCGCATCCATCCCGGAATCCTTCTCGTTGTATGACCAGGTTCTTGACGTCACCATGCTTTTGGGCGCCATTCCCGAACGCTATGCGGGGCGCACCGGCTACGACCTGTACTTCTCCTTGGCACGGGGCAACGATTCTGTGGCTCCTCAGGAAATGACCAAGTGGTTCGACACGAATTACCATTATCTCGTTCCCGAAATTGGCCCTGACACGCCGATCGGCTTGACCGATCGAAGCGTGGTCGATCGTTTCGTCGAGGCTCGAGACGCGGGCTTTGACGTGCGGCCCGTCATTGTTGGCCCGGTGACCTACCTGGCCCTGGCCAAGGCAACGGATGACGCCCCCGAAGAATTCTCACCGCTCGACAGACTTGACGACGTCGTCGATGCCTATGCGGAACTTCTACGCGAGCTGGCCGCCGCGGGCGTTCAGTGGGCGCAATTCGACGAACCCGCGCTAACGTCCGACAACCTTCCGGTGGGCCGCAGCGACCTCATCGCCGCGGCATTCCGCGCATGGCAACAGCTCGCCGCCGTTGCCGAACGCCCCCGTCTGCTCGTGACGACCCCCTATGGCGACGCGAGCCAAGCAATTCCCGCGCTGACCCAAACAGGCGTCGAAGCCTTGCATGCCGCGGCGGTTCAGCTCGCTCCCTTCGCCGATTCCGGCGTGGACTTCTCCGACGTCACGCTCGTTGCCGGAGTGATTGACGGACGCAACATCTGGGCGGCGGACCTCGGCCGGGCCGAGCGCTCCCTCCAAGCCCTCGAACCCTTGGGGGCTGCGGGCTTGAGCGTTTCGACCACGACGTCACTTCAACACGTTCCTTATAACACGGAAGTGGAAAAATGGGACGATCCGGAGCTCGATCGGAATCTTCACGAGTGGCTTGCCTTCGCCGACCAGAAAGTTCGCGAGGTCGTGGTTTTGGCCAACGGTTTGACGCAGGGATGGGAGACCATCACCAACGCGGTCAAGCATTCGGAGGACGTCCTTTCCAGGCGCGCCCGCAGCGCCGGCGTCGTTCGCGACGACGTGCGTGACAGGGTTGCAGCCGTCGATGAATCGCTGCGAACCCGCGTGGAATATGCCGAACGCGAGCGGCAACAGCGCGAAAGGCTCGGCTTGCCTGAGCTTCCGACGACGACGATCGGCTCCTTCCCTCAAACCGCGCAAATTCGCAAAACCCGTGCGGCTTTCAACCGCGGAGAGATCGACTACGAGAGCTATCTCGAGGCCATCCGCGCGGAAATCGCCGAGGTCATCACGCTTCAAGAAAACCTGGATGTGGACGTTCTCGTCCACGGCGAACCCGAGCGCAACGACATGGTGCAGTACTTCGCCGAACTGCTCGAAGGCTTTGCCGTCACAAGCCAGGGCTGGGTCCAATCCTATGGAACTCGATGCACGCGCCCGTCGATACTCTGGGGCGACGTTGCGCGCACAAAACCTCTGACAACGGAATGGACGGCCTACGCCCAGTCCTTGACCAAACGCCCCGTCAAAGGAATGCTCACCGGTCCGGTGACAATCCTCGCCTGGTCTTTCGTGCGCGACGATCTTCCAATCTCACAAGTAGCCGACCAGGTGGCCCTCGCCTTGCGTGATGAGATCGCCGATCTTCAGGAAGGCGGCGCGGCGATCATTCAGGTGGACGAACCCGCGTTGCGCGAGCGTCTTCCCCTTTCGCAAGACGAACATGAGGCGTATCTCAGGTGGGCCGTCGGCTCGTTCCGTCTCGCCACGGCCGTGGCGGAGCCTTCGACTCAAATCCACACTCACCTGTGCTATTCGGAATTTGGACAGATCATTGACGCGATCGACGCTCTCGACGCCGACGTCACATCCATCGAAGCCGCCCGTTCCCGCATGGAGATCCTCCCCGAATTGGCCGACCACGGCTACATCCGCGGCATCGGACCCGGCGTTTGGGACATCCACTCTCCGCGTGTCCCCTCGGTGGAGGAGCTCACCGAGCTCATCGCCGCTGCGGTCAAGGCCATTCCTCTCGCGTGTGGGTCAACCCCGACTGCGGTCTGAAGACCCGGGCCTATCCCGAAACCAAGGCAACCCTCGACAACCTCGTGAATGCGACGAAGGCAGTCCGAAAAGCTCTGGACTGACCGCCGCCTTGTCAATCGCCAAAGCCGTACGCATCGGCATTGGCGAGAGGCTGGGGCGGGATGATTGGAATGTCACCTAGCCCCAGCCGTGATTCGTCAATGGAAACCTTCCGTGAGATACGGAAACCTTCCCATGAGATTTGACCGCGAACCAAAAGATTGGCGAGATAGGAACGGCACGGTCTATCGCGAAGTCGAGGCCAATGTGCCGTTACATTCCGTGAGCATCAAGCGAGTCCCTGGCCCGATCGAGGAAGCGTTTGCCAGCGGATCAAGCAACATCGACGAACTCCTTGCCGACGGCATTTCACGCCCCAATCCACTAGTTACGCTCCGGGGCAGCTATGCCCTCTATACATGGCTGGTCGAAGCGCCGTCGGCCAAGAAAGTCCTGCTGTGGGCGTCCGGGCTCGTCAACCCCGATGACATTGACGCAGCAGAGTTCTCGCCCTTGGGCGAGACCGGCGTATGGGCTCTCACAGCGAAACTCCCCGCGAGTTGGCGAGCTTCCTACAGAATCGCGGTGAGTGAGGGAGAACCACCGTGGAGGTCCTCTCAAGGATACGGCCTCGTGCAGATGACTCCATTGGCGGCTTGCCGTCCCGAGCCACGGGCGGCCGATGGTCTCACATCGACCGTCGGAACGTTTTCCTTGGCCGCCGGCCCCGACGCCCCCGCCGAACTCTGGCGAATTCCGACCGAGCATCGAAAGGACGCCCGGTCCCTGTCAAATCGCTCTCCCGATGACCTCAAACGCCCGAGCCGAGGCCGGGTTCGCCACGTTTCGAACGGCTACCAACAGGCCTGGATCTATAGCCCCGAAACAGCGACCCCCACTCTTCATACCAGCTCTACTCCCCTTGCAAACCCCACTCCCCTTCTCCTGCTTTTCGACGGCGGCACGTGGATGGAAGGGATCAAACTTCCACACCTTCTTGACGCAGCGATTGCTTCCGGGGCTATCGCGCCCATCCACGTGGCGATGCTTGATGCAGGCAGTGAAGACGAGCGATGGGAGAGCCTCGGCGTGCCATGCGGCCAGGTCGATGCGGCCCTCGACTGGTTACTTCCACTGGCCCGGCAAGAACACAATGTTTCCCGCGAAGGCCGCGACACGTGGGTCGCGGGGCAGAGCCTTGGCGGACTGAGCGCGCTGTGGACGGTGGCACTATCCGAGGGGGAGGTACGGCACGCCATCGCTCAGTCTCCAGCACTGTGGCGTTTCAACATGGCCGAGCCTCTGATCGCCGCCGCTGCCTCGTGGAATTCGATTGACATCAAGGTCGGCACGTTTGAGGGCACCGATCATTTGGCGCGCAAATTGGCGGATCGAGTTCCCGGTGTCGACGTTGAGAGCTTCTGCGGAGGCCACGATTGGGCCTGCTGGCGCGCGGGGCTTTTCCACGCCTTGGCGAGCATCTGACCAACCACAGAACCTCGGCTCCTGCGAGGATCACAGAGCCGTTGCGACCAATGGTCGCTTAAGGCGCTGATCAGTAGCTGGCAGCCGCGCCTACAAGACCATAGACGCGATCCACCCGGCGGCGAGCAGCGGAAGATTGAAGTGAAGAAAAGTCGGGATGACGGTATCGCGCATGTGGTCGTGTTGTCCGTCGGCGTTGAGGCCGGCCGTCGGGCCGAGCGTCGAATCCGATGCAGGCGAACCGGCGTCGCCCAATGCGCCTGCTGTGCCAATGATTGAGACCGTCGCAAGGGGAGAAAAGCCAAGGGACGTACACAGGGGAACATAAATCGCCGTGATGATGGGCAACGTTGAGAAAGACGAGCCTATGCCCATCGTGACGATGAGTCCCACGAGAAGCATCGCAAAGGCGGCCATCGGCCGATTTCCTGCGAACAACCTGGAAATGTCTGCGACAAGTGGACGTACGTCGCCCGTCGCCTCCATGACCGCAGCAAAGCCCTGGGCCGAGATCATGATGAACCCTATGACTGCCATCATCTTCATGCCCTGAGTGAAGACGTCGTCAGCCTCCCGCCACGGAACGGCGCCGGTCAGAAGGAAAACGGTCAGCCCTACGAGTGACCCGACGAGGAGCGCATCAGCTTCTCCCCCAACTGCCTTCATCCACAACTGCACGCCGAAGCAGGCGATGATGGCGATGAGCGACATGACGATGGGATAGGCAGACGGGCGGACTTCCTCTGTTACACCGCCAGCACGCTTTGCGATGTTGATTGCACCGCCCGCGCCCTTCGCACCGTCCGCACCTTTCGGGCTTTCGGCCGGATTCTTTCCACTGTCCACAGGATTCGCATTACCGGCTCCCTTTCCGCGGTCGACTCGCTTCCCGGCATCGACCGCGATGTCGGCGTAATCGCGGGGTTTGCGGTGGGAAAAGAAAACAGCGATGAGAAGCCCGGCAACCATGCCCAGCGCAGGGATTCCCATGGCGACCATGACGTTTACGCCATCGGTGCGCATGCCGGACTTCTCGATGTTGCGCAAAAGAATGTCGTTGAGGAAGATGCTGCCGAATCCGATCGGTAGATACATGTAGGTGGTCACCAGGCCGAAAGTTAAGACGCAAGCGACCAGCCTTCTATCGATTCTCAGCGTGTTCATCACCGTCAACAACGGAGGAATGAGCAAGGGGATGAAAGCGATGTGCACGGGAATGAGATTTTGACTCATGACGGACATCGCGAGAATCCCGGCGAGCATCGTGTACTTCATGACGGTGAGAACGCGCTCGCGGGAGGAATTCTCGACGCCAAGCCGCCTGATCAGAGCGTCGGCAAGAATACGCGGCAAGCCCGAATTGGCGACCGCCATGGCGAAAGCTCCCAGCAGCGCATAGGAAAGAGCGATCTTCGCTCCGCCAGAAAGGCCCTTCTGAAAGGCGACCATCGTGCCATCAAGGCCGAGACCGCCGAGCAGCCCTCCAACTATCGCTCCAATGAACAGGGCGACGACAACGTGGACACGAGCCAACGAAAGAGCCAACATGACAACCACGGCTATAAGAACAGAATTCGTCACCATCTCCCTACTATAAGGCACGTCCCTCCTTCATTTCGCCTCACCCGCCTAGCCAAGACTCACGACCGGCACACGCAGGAGATACCCGCAGAAATACCATTGACGAGATGAATATCACAGATATAGAATTTTGCCACACGAGCCTCACCTCGCTCACCGTCCCCAATGGAGGGATTCAAATGTCATGGAAAAAACCGCATATCGCACCTGAAAAAACACGTTTTCTAGGGGCGGTATGCCTCAGCATCACTTGTTTTCTTTTCGCTCCGTCCCCATCGCTAGCACTTGGAGACGGCTCCACCCCGGCCTCGGACCAATCCGAAGCGGGGGCGGCTACCAGCTCCAACACGCCAACGGACCTCAACAAACCAAAGGCGACTAACAGGTCAACGGACACCAACGAACCGGCGAACGTCCAAAAAATGACCAAAACAACGCAGAATCCGCCCCAGCACAAAGTTTCGGACGGGATCTCCTCTACCGCAAACGATCCGGGGCAGAATGCCAAAGGTCGACGGGCCCGGACCGAGGGGCTTACCGCAAGCATCGGCAAAAGGGTCTGGTACGACGTCAACGGCAATGGCGTTCAAGACGTGGGCGAACCGGGTGCACCTAACATAAGCGTGACACTCAAGGACAACCTTGGCTCATCCGTCACGAACGCCTCCGGTGAGGAAGTCGGCATGGCGACTACCGACTCTACCGGGCACTATGAATTCGCCAATCTCGCGCCCGGAGACTACACGGTGGAATTCAAGCTTCCTGCAGGTACCAGAGCAAGTATCGATGAGCTCTCGTACTACGAAACGTGGGAGCGCCACGTCAGTCTCGCACAGGGCCAGACCGACGATACGGCCAATTTGGGGCTTGTCGGCGTCGGGTCGATCGGAGGCAAAGTATGGCTTGACTACGATCAAAATGGGTATCATGACCGCTACATTGAGTTGGGCCTACGCGACATTCCGGTGACGCTCGTGTGGGCGGGGCCCGACGGCCGATTCAACACCGCCGACGACGCCCTGGCCGAGGTCATCAAAACATCGGATGACGGGACCTACATCAGCGATAAGCGGCTCTATCCCGGAAAATATCAGGTCTCCGTAGACAAGAGCGACGTTACAACTACCAACCTCTTTACGAGGGGAAGCGAGAACAACTCGCTTCAAACACGCTCGCCCGACGCCAGGCACATCGGTAAATCGATTATCGACCTGCACGCTGGCGGACGGTTCATCCTCTCCTCGGAAGTCACGTTAACCGCCAAAGACCTCGTCATGGACAGTGTCTATGGAGACGAGAATCGCTACCACTACTCGGACATGGAAAACTACGACCAATATTTTGGTTTCGGCAAACCGATCGACCTCTCACTTCAGATGACGATCGAAAGCCACACGCCTCCGGGAGGTTATACACCGGGGAACGAAGTGACCTATAAGCTCAAGGTTACCAATGCCGGACCTGAAAGATCCTCGGGCGTGACCGTCATCGACAAGCTGCCTAATGCCCTTACCTTCGTCAGGGCATACGATTCCTATGACGGCGAGAAGGGGTTATGGAAGGTCAAGGACCTAAATCCCGGGGAGTCCACCGAAATCCTCGTGACCGCTCGCGTGTTAGATACATCCGAGGGCACCGCGATCGCAAATACCGCCGAGATCGCGACGGCAGAACAAAAGGACGTCGATTCAACTCCCGGCAACGGGAAAGCCGGGGAGGACGACATCGCAACGGTTGAGACCTCCGCCGGCTACGAGTTGACGGGAACCCTCTATCACGACGTCGACGGGTCGTTCACCCGGACCCCCGGCGAGGCTGCCTTCGCGGGAGTGACGGTAAGCCTGACGGACGGCGACGGCGCGAAGATCGCCACCACCACAACCGATGCCGAGGGCCACTATCGATTCGGGTCCCTGCGCAAAGGTACGTATACCGTAACCGTCACTCGCAGCCCCGAGATGCGTGATATGGCCGTGACGGGCACCTACGACAAATCGCGTGCGAATACGGTGCCGGTGAAGATCTTAGACGCATCCGTTTCCTCCGTCGATTTCGGTTTTGTCGGAACGGGCTCAGCCGGCGGCAAAACGTGGTTTGACC
>CAUSGP010000022.1:0-14943 GCA_963531075.1 uncultured Actinomycetaceae bacterium
GGCGATCTTCTCCACAACACGCAAACGTGGGCCCAGCACGTGGTCCGCTGGGGAACCGCGACCTCGGGCGACGCCTTGGCCTCCGGAGATGGTCTCATCGCCCAAATGCCGGTTTTCATCATGACCGACCCGCATTCCGACGTGCTGCTGGCACGCGAAGTTTCGTGGATGATCGTCGATGCATTTTCCGCGTTGCGGGCGGCGCATCCCGACGGCCCTCTAGTACGGCAAGTCCATGATTTGTGGCGCGACATCACGCGGGGAATCGCCCGAAGAGTCGCCGAGGCCACCATCCTCAAGAACGGGGAGGGGCTCAGCGACGTCGATGACATCAGACTGGCCGGCCTTATTGCCACGCGCATTGAGGATCGGCCTACGTGGATTGCGGTTTCCTCCGGAGGAATGGGAATCGTCACCGTCGACGAAAAAGGCGTGGCCGAGCCCCTGCCGCAATTCGACGACGTCGGATACGATCTGCCCGGTGATCTGTGGACGATTCCCATGGAAGCCGGGCAGCGTTTCGTTGTCGCGACCGAGCGCGTGAGGGCGAAACTCACCGGCAAACAGGCTCTCGTCGCCCTCGGTCAGCTCAAGCGTGCCGAGCGCGCGGCTTCGACCGTACTCTCCCAGGCAAAAACCGGGATGGACGGCAGCAATCGCAGCGATCAGGCCATACTGGTCATCGATGTCCTCACACCCGAAGACGACGAGGCCCTCGCCTCGCCTCCCACCCTGGAAGGCGAGGAAGAGCACGAAAGTGACCTTCCGGCAAGCCAGCTCCGCGGCTCATGGGGTCTGGAGGCTCTCGGCATCGAATACGGCGCGCGCCCGCGGGCTCCCCGACGCTCGCATACCGCGCCTCCCACCCTCGACGATTTCCATTTTGTCTCCTACCTTGGGTCGGGCGGCTTTTCTGACGTCTACCTATACGAGGAGCAGCTGCCTAAACGGCTCGTGGCGATCAAGGTTCTCTCGCGCACCGCTTTGGGTGAAGGCGAATCGTCGCAGTTCCGCGACGAAGTCGACCTTATGGCGCAATTATCGGGCCACCCTTCCGTCGTGGAAATACACGACGCCAATGTGGCCGAATCCGGCCAGCCATATGTGGTCATGCAGTACTGTCCCATGCCGTCGCTGGCTGAACGACTCGCGAACGGGCCATTGCCGGTCCCCGATGCGCTGAAGATGGGCGTGCAGGTTGCTTCTGCCGTTCACACAGCTCACGTCATGGGGATTGTTCATCACGACCTCAAGCCGGCCAATGTCCTCTACTCCCAGTTCGGCAGGCCTCTTCTGGGTGACTTCGGGATCGCCACCCTGGTGGGCGCCACCAATCAGGATGTCCTGGGTGCTTCACTTCCGTGGGCCGCCCCTGAGGTCCTTCTCAACAAGCAGGCGGACGCCCGGGCCGACGTGTATTCCCTCGCGGCGACCGTTTACACTGCTCTCACCGGCCACGCGCCCTTCGCGACGGATGACGCGCTCACTCGCCGCGAGTACATCACGCACATGCTTTCCACCGAGCTCGTCCCCGTTCGCCTCGATGACGGCGATGATTCTGGCGGAGAAGAGACTGAGCCATCCCAGGTTCCCAAGGCTTCCGAAGCGTCCCAAATTTCCAAAGCTTCCCAGACTTCTCAAGCGTCACAAGCCCTCGACGAGGTTCTCACGGCAGCAATGGAACGCGAGGTGGAAAAGCGCATGACGACGGCGGCCGAATTCGGCCGCAAGTTGCGAGACATCCAGATTTTGCTAGGTCTGCAGCCCACGGATTTGGAAATTCCCGAATAGCCGAGGCTTAAATGACTCGAGGCTCGAATAGCCTAGATAGTGTGAAATTTGAATAGCCGTAAGCCCAAACTGCGAGGCCCAATGGCACGCGGCCCCTCTGCGGGCATCGGAAAAGGCAAATCTCGGTGTCGGCTCGAGTGGCCTGTATATACCTCACGTGGCGTTTTTCTCATCCGTGCGTCGACCGGCAAGGGTTTGCGCTCAAGCCTGCCTTTGCGGCTATGATTGTCGGCATGTTGGCGGCAATGGTCCTTATCGGCCGCGGCGGAGTGAGCTAGACCGGCTCTCCGTCGCGGGTTTTTCCGTGCCGGTCGTTCCAGCGCGTGCATCACCAACAGGAGAAAAAATGAAAACCCAGGGCCGTTCCAACAATCAAAAATCTTCCGGTATGCCAATCGGAAAATACCGACATTTCCTCGATGTTAATCCGATTTCGCTTCCCGATAGGACGTGGCCGAACAACCGCATCGTCAAAGCGCCTCGCTGGCTTTCAACGGATCTTCGCGACGGCAATCAGGCTCTCATTGAACCGATGGACCCCGACCGCAAGAAAATGATGTTCGAGTTGCTGGTCGAGCTGGGCATCAAGGAAATAGAAATAGGCTTTCCTGCCGCGAGCGCCGCAGATCTGGAATTCTGCCGCACTCTGGTCGAGGAAGGCTTGGTCCCCGAAGACGTCACGATCTCGGTTCTCACCCAGTCGCGCCAGGAGATCATTCACAAGACCGTCGACGCCATCCAAGGCTTCCCCAGGGCCACCGTTCACCTGTACAACGCCACGTCGCCCGTTTTCCGCCGCGTCGTCTTTCACAATGACGAAGAGGCAACCAAGCAGCTCGCGGTTTCGGGAGCACAGGAGTTGGTCGCCTACATGGAGAAGACGCTGGGTGACGACGTCGTTGCGGGCTTCGAGTACTCGCCCGAGATTTTTGTCGACACCGAACTGGATTTCGCTCTCGAAGTGTGCGAAGCCGTTATGGACGTTTGGCAGCCCGGGCCCGATCGGGAAATCGTCATCAACTTGCCGACGACCATTGAGAGAACGACTCCGAATGTGTACGCCGACCAGATCGAGTACATGAGTCGGAATCTCTCGCATCGTGAGCACGTTGTTCTCTCGGCTCACAATCACAATGACCGCGGCACCGGGATAGCCACCGCCGAACTGGCCATGCTGGCCGGGGTCGACCGCGTCGAAGGATGCCTCTTCGGCCAAGGGGAGCGCACCGGCAACGTCGATCTTGTCACGCTTGCGCTCAACCTCTTCAGCCAGGGAATCGACCCTCAGCTCAACCTGAGCGATATCGATCGTGTGCGGCGCGTTGTTGAGCACTGCACTCAGATGGACGTTCCACCACGCACTCCGTACGGCGGCGACCTCGTCTACACGTCCTTCTCGGGTTCGCACCAGGATGCGATTAGAAAGGGCTTCGCCGATCGCGCCCGCAAGGTCGCTGAAAACGGGGGTGACGAAAATGCCGTCGTGTGGGACATTCCTTATCTCCCTGTCGACCCTAAGGATGTCGGCCGCACCTATGAAGCGGTCGTGCGGGTGAATTCCCAATCGGGCAAGGGCGGCGTCGCCTATCTTCTGTCCACCACCCGGCATTTGGAGCTGCCGCGACGCATGCAGATCGAATTGTCCGGGATCGTTCAGCGTCATACCGACGAGTTCGGCGGTGAGATTACGGCGGATCGGCTGTGGCGGATATTCGCCGATGAATACCTTCCGCACACCGAGCTCGAGGGTCTGAAGCCCTGGGGGAGATACCGGCTGGCTTCGGCCACGATCAGTGCCGGCGACGGTTCTTCCACAGCTCTGGAGGCAAGGATCATTGAGCGGATTGAGGGGAAGAAGGACAAGCGTCACCTCATTGAGGCTTCGGGCAACGGCCCAATTGACGCTTTTGTCGCTGCGCTCGGGACGATCGGGATAGACGTCCATGTCCTCGATTACGCCGAGCACGCTCTCGCCTCCGGACGTGATGCGACGGCGGCCGCGTACGTCGAGTGCGACGTCGAAGGCCAAACGTTGTGGGGCTGCGGCATCGACTCCTCGACGATGCGAGCGAGCTTCAACGCGATCATTTCGGCCGTCAATCGCGCGGCGCGCTGAGGAAAGCGCCAAATCGCGGCGAAGGCTGGCGAAGGCCGCACCGTTACGGCCCGGGCGGTGTCCATGACGGTGCGGCCTCGTTTTGCGCGGTAGGGGCTGGCTCTGTTTCAGCCTGTGCGAGGGTGCCTCATCACGCCGTCGGAATAGTAGACCACAGCGGGTCTATTTCACTTCGGGCCTGCTTTGTTTCGGGTCTGCTTCGCTTGGCATGGGGCCGGGCCGCGGTTTCTGCGACGCGCGGTTGCGGACGCGGGCCGAGCTTCAGCGTGCGATAATTTGCGGGTGAAGCTTTATCGCGACGAAGCCATCGTGCTGCGTACCCACGATCTAGGCGAAGCCGACCGAATCATCACGTTCTTTTCGCGCCGCCACGGAAAGATGCGCGCGGCGGCAAAGGGCGTCCGGCGCACGAAATCCAGGTTCGGAGCCAGGCTCGAGCCCTTCTCGATGGTCGATCTCCAACTCTACGAGGGGCGTACACTCGACGTCGTCACGGAGGCGGCCACCCTCAATCCCTACGGTCGTTCGATTAGTCGGGACTACGATGGCTACACATGCGCGTGTGTCATCGCCGAGGTTGCCGACAAACTCGCGGCGATCGAAGGGGAACCGGATCAGCCCCACTATCTGCTGCTCCACGGCGCCATCCACGCGCTCGCCACTGGCGCGCACCGGCCCGGCCTCGGTGTCGATTCTTATATTCTGCGCGCTATGGCACTTCACGGATGGGCGCTCTCGCTTTACGAATGCGCTGTGTGCGCGGCGAAGGAAAATCTCGCCGCATTCCATCTTCGCTCCGGCGGCGTCGTGTGCTCGAATTGCGCGCCCCGATCCGCTACGTACCCGGATCCCCAAACGATCGATCTTCTCGGTTCTCTCGTCTCCGGCCGCTGGGATGCGGCCGACGGCGCCGCAGAACACGAACGGCGGGCGGCCTCAGGCATCGTTGCGGCCTACCTTCAATGGCACATTGAGCGCAAGGTGCGCTCCCTGCGCATCGCGGAGTCGGCATGATCGGAGGGCCAGCGTGATGCGGCGAGCAAGCATTCCAGGAACGGCAGGCTCGGCGGGGCGGGGAAAAACAGGCTTGCGCGAGCAGAAAGAGCCGATTCTCCCACCGCCCCATTCGTCGGGTGCCCGCCCGCCCGAACTGCTCAAAGTTCCCGGGCACGTCGCCGTGGTCATGGACGGCAACGGCAGGTGGGCCAATGCCCGCGGCCTTCCGCGAATCGAAGGGCATCGTGCGGGTGAGGCCACACTCATGGACGTCGTGGCCGGAGCCCTCGAAATCGGCGTGAGCGAACTTTCCGCCTACGCTTTTTCCACCGAAAACTGGAAACGAAGCCCTGCGGAAGTCCGTTTCATCATGGGCTTCTCACGCCAGGTTCTACGAGCTCAGCGCGATGACCTCAATGCTTGGGGTGTGCGCGTACGCTGGGTCGGGCGGGTTCCAAAGCTCTGGGCTTCCGTGCTGAAGGAGTTGCGCGCGGCCGAGGAGCTGACGCGCAACAATGCCAAGCTCACCCTCAACATGTGCATTAACTACGGCGGCAGGGCCGAAATTGCCGACGCCGTCCGCGCCATCGCGCGCGAAGCCGCCGAAGGGCGCATCAAGCCGGGAGCGATCAACGAGAAGACGATCCAGCGCCACTTGTACGCTCCCACGATGTCCGACGTCGACCTCTTCATCCGAACGAGCGGAGAGCTGCGCACGTCAAACTTCCTGATGTGGGAATCGGCGTATGCAGAACTGTATTTCTCCGACGTTGCGTGGCCCGATTTCGACAGGCGAGAACTGTGGAAGGCATGCAAAGCCTACGCGGAGAGGGATCGGCGGTTCGGCGGTGCTCAAGACGAGATCGCGCAGGCGTAAGGCCGCTCAGGACGAAGTCGTGCGGGCATAGGGCCGCTCAGGACGAAGTTGCGCAGCTGTAAGGCGAGTTTCTAGGGTCGAGATTCCCGTGCTCTCTGAGGCCGGCCGCAAATACACTAAAATTGGTCACAGCGCCGCACGCTGAGCCGGGTGAGCGGCGGGATAGGGGTCTTTTTCTATGAGTACAATCATCAAACGCTATGTCGTTTTGACGCCTTTCGACCTCCCCGAAGTGGTGGCTGGCATCTTGGCGCTCAATCACATTGACGCCGCGGTGGTGATGACAGAGAGCGGAGCGGTGGTTGTTCGCGAGCTGGCGGCACCGCAATACGACGAGTGGGATATACGCAATATCGTTGGTCCCGACGAGTTCGAGGAAGACGATCCGGAGGCGGATCCCTCCGACAGCGCGCCCACCGTTGCGGCTTCGCTTTCAAAGCGTTCACGTGTTGGCGGCGTGCCGCTTGATGTTGACCTCGGAACTGATGTGGGAATCGAGGCAGGAGTGTCGGGAACCGTAAGAGCCCGGCGTTTCCTTTCCGGAGCTGCGGGGGAGGAGCTCTCCGCCGGAGCGCTGCTCAATATTCTTGATCCCCTCGTCGAAAAACTCATTCTCGGCCAAGAAAAGCCGGAAGAGCACGAGGCGATTCTCTCCAGTGAAGTCACCACGGCGATGATCACGAAGATGGCTCGCACAAGAAACACCCGTGGCAAAGGCAAGGGCATTAGCGGGCCAATCACGGAGGAAGGATCCGATGGACGGGATCCAACCGATGCTGATGACGGCGATGCCGAAAACGGGACGGATGCC
Organism: uncultured Actinomycetaceae bacterium; assembly: GCA_963531075.1. Classification (GTDB taxonomy): domain Bacteria; phylum Actinomycetota; class Actinomycetes; order Actinomycetales; family Actinomycetaceae; genus Peptidiphaga. Next base: position 6,592 of record CAUSGP010000022.1, read on the forward strand.
GAAGCGAGGTCCTAGGGATGAGCCCGGGGAGCGAACGGACGAAAGAGACGGTTTTACCACTTCAGCTTCTTCCTGCCGTTGACGTAGTCAATGGGCAATCGGTGCGATTGGAGCGCGGACAGGCTCGTTCTGCGCGCTCTTTCGGCGACCCGAGGAAGGCCGTCGCCGACTTCGTTGATGCGGGGGCGACCTGGATCCATCTTGCGGATATCGATGCCGCTTTCGGCCGCGGCTCGAACGCCGCTTTACTCGCTGCAATCGTCGAGGAGACCCGTGAAACCGGGGTGCGTATCGAATGGTCGGGCGGAGTGCGTGACGAAGAAAGCCTTCTCGTAGCCATCGGCAGCGGTGCGGCACGCGTGAATCTTGCAACGAGCGCACTGGCCGATCTCGAATGGGCCGCCGGTGCGATCGAGCGTTTTGGCCAAAGGCTGGCCGTATGCCTGGATGTGCGCGGCGCTGCGCTTTCGGCTCGGGGAGCATCGGTGGAGATCGGAGGGTTGTGGGAGATTCTTCCCGTGCTCGAAAAAGCGGGATGTAGCCGATATGTCGTCACCGACGTCGCGCGTGACGGCGCGATGAACGGACCCAATACGAAACTGCTTCGAGAGGTTGAACATGCGGCGAGTGCTCCCATCGTCGCTTCGGGGGGCGTGTCGAGCCTCGACGATATTCGCGGTCTCCGCGAGCTCGTTGGGGAGGGCGTCGATTCGGCGATCGTCGGCAAGGCCCTCTACGAGGGGGCGTTCACGCTGCGGCAGGTTATAGAAGTGGCCGGGGACCAAAACCTCCAACTGGCGGGAAACCGGAGGCAGGATCCCGGGAGGAACAGGCAAACTGAGAAAGATGCCGCTGCCCCGGTGGGGAGGGCGAACTCATGATCGACGGACACGCTCATGCCGAGGTGGGAGGGCCTTTGCGGGCGAACGGCGAAGCGCTTGGGCAAACGAGTGCCGGGAACAGCCAGGACGTGGGGGCCGGCAGACTCGCGCCAACGAAGGCGGAGAAGCTAGGACCGGCGAGGGCACCGGGGCTCGCTCATGCGAATGCAGGAAAACTGGAGAGGCTGCTGCGGCCCAATCCGTTCTCCGGCGACCTGGGCGAGATGAGTGCGGACATGGCGGAGGCGCTGGCCGCTCCCGACCCCGGATCCTCGATTAAAGGCATAGTCGCGGCACTGACCGACGGACGCGTTCTCGTGCCAGCCCTTCCCCACGAGCATCCTGGCCGTACGGAGGACGGCGGAATTGCCGAACACGTTTCGGAGCCCGACCCTACGGCGGGCGCTGTCGCTGAGGCAGCGACTCTTTCGGTGCGTATTCCGGGCGGACGTTTCGCCATGCCGGTTTTCTCTTGTGCTGAAAGGCTTGTGGCATGTTACCCAGGTGCGCGGCCCATTCCCGTGCTTGGGCGTGACATTGCCCCGAGGGCTCTTATGGCATCCGGCGTTCTCGCTCTCGATCCGCGCGAACGCAGTGGCGAAGGGTGCATAGCCCTGGGACGGAGTGCGGTCGCCTCCGTGGCCGCCGGGCAAAAGTGGGTTGCCCCGTGGGACGATCCGCGAGTCCTTGATGGTTTCGAGGAGGCTTTGGCCGACGGCGGGCACTCGGCTCAGGTCGATTTGACACCGACGAGAAGTGGGATAATCCGCCTGTACGTCAGAATCGAAGCGACCACCGAAGCGGAGGCTTATAATGCGGTAACAACGGTTGTCTCCGCGGCGGAAAACAATCCTTACCTCCGCGCGCATCTCGATGTAGTCGAAATCGTGCCTGTGAGCGCAAATTCACATGGTTGACCGGCGAAAATTCAGTGACTCCTTTCGCTCCACAGGCGTTGTTCTGTTATAGTTTCAGGCGACCAACCGGCAACAGCCGAAACGCAAGCGGAGATATTCCCACCTGATGCCTATAGGACTTCGTGTCCGCCGGGAATCGGGTCCGATAGGGCCGACCGCCCTTTCCTTCGGACAGTACTCCGTGCGCGTGCACGTCGAGGATAACGAAGGAATAGCCATCAACAACGAACCACGAGTCAATGAGCGCATCCACGTGGACAGGGTTCGCCTTGTCGGCCCGGGAGGCGAGCAGGTCGGCGTCGTTCGCGTAGAAGACGCGTTGCGCCTGGCTCAGGAAGCAGGGCTTGACCTCGTTGAGGTCGCGCCGAACTCGAATCCGCCCGTCGCCAAGCTCATGGACTACGGGAAGTTTAAGTATGAGTCGGCCCAGAAAGTCCGCGAAGCGCGTCGGAACCAGTCGAACACCGTCATCAAGTCCATCCGCATTGGTTTGAAGATCGATGAAAACGATTACAAAACCAAGAAGTCCCAAGCGGAGCGCTTTCTCACCGGCGGCGACAAGGTGAAGTTCGATCTTCGGTTCAAGGGACGTGAGCAGTCTCGCCCTGAAATGGGCGTCCGTCTGCTGCGAGGCTTGGCTGACGAATTGGCCGAACTCTCGACGATCGAGGCCGCACCGCGGGCCGAGGGGCGCAACATGTCCATGGTCTTGGCGCCTCTGAGGAAGAAATCCGAAGCCAAATCCGATCAGCGTAGACGCCGGGAAGCCGAGCGCGAATCCCGGAGGGCGCGCGACGCCGAACGAGCTGCGCGCTCACAAGGATCGGAGGCGCGCGGGGACGTTGAGCCTGACAAAGCCGACGCCTGACGCGCCAATGTAAGAAACGCCGCACGCCATGTGTGGCCAAGATGAGGGGCAAAGAAGAATGCCGAAGAATAAGACGCACTCTGGTGCGAAGAAGCGCTTCCGCGTGACAGGTAGCGGCAAGCTCATGCGTGAGCAGGCCAACAAGCGTCACCTGCTGGAGCACAAGTCCAGCCGTCGCACCCGCCGCCTTTCGGCGGATCAGCCGGTCGACGCCGCTAACCTCAAGTCCGTCAAGCGCCTGCTGGGTCGCTGAAGTTAGAAGGAGAAAGCCATGGCACGCGTCAAGCGCGCAGTCAATGCGGCCAAGAAGCGCCGCACCACACTCGAGCGCGCCTCGGGTTACCGTGGGCAGCGTTCCCGCCTTTACCGTAAGGCTAAGGAACAGGTCACACATTCGTTCGTATACAACTACCGTGACCGCAAGGCTCGCAAGCGCGAATTCCGCAAGCTGTGGATCGCCAGAATCAATGCCGCCGCCCGCGCCGAAGGGATGACGTACAACCGTTTCATCCAGGGACTGACCCTCGCGGGCATCGAGGTCGATAGGCGTCAACTGGCCGAAATGGCGGTCAATGATCCCACCGCGTTTGCGGCTGTCGTCGCCGCGGCCAAAAAGGCCCTTCCGGAGGACGTCAACGCTCCGAAGCAGGCTTGATCGAAGATCGGCTGGAAGCCCCCGGTGTTTCCGGGGCCTTTTCCCATGAAAGGGTGAAATGTGAATCTCCGGACCAAACAGGCCTCCCGCACTCAGCTCCAGCGCGCTCAAAGGCTCCGTCGCCGCGAGCAGCGTTCCCGCCACGGCCAAACTCTGGTCGAGGGGCCGCAGGCCGTTCGCGAACTCCTCGCCTGTTCACCCGGCTTGGCACGCGACCTCTACATCACCGAGGAGGCGATTGAACGGCACGGCGACATCGCCGAGCTGGCGGCATCCGCCGGTGTGTGGGTTCATGTGCTTTCAAGCGAGGATATGCGCGACCTTTCCTCCGACGGCCAGGGGATCGTCGCCGTGACATCGACCCCGGTGCAGCCGGATCTGGACGTGCTTCTCTCGCGGGCGTCGCTAATCGTGGCGACCTTGGACATCGCCGATCCGGGAAACCTCGGGACCATCATTCGCACAGCGGACGCCGCGGGCGCCGATGCCGTCCTCATCGGTAGGGCGAGCGCGGAGTTGTACTCGCCCAAGGTCATACGATCGGCTGCCGGAAGCCATTTTCACCTGCCGTGTGTGGCCGGAGTGGAGGTTGCCGACATCGCGGCTCAAGCCAAGAAAGCGGGCTTGCAGGTTCTGACTGCCGAAGGCGCGGGGGAGTGGGAGCTTCCCGTCCTCCTTGAGCAGGCCGCAGAGGCGAAGATTCTCGGCACGTCACCATCGGGCCCCGATTTGAGGAAGCGGACGCTCTGGTTAGTGGGAAACGAGGCGCGCGGCTTTGCGGAGTACGACGTCGACGTCGACGCCAGAGTCTCCATTCCTCTTTACGGTAAAGCCGAATCATTGAACGTTTCCACGGCTCTGGCGGTATGTGCGTATGCCTCGGCAATGGCGCGCGCGACGCAAGAAGACGGAAAGTAGCCAAAATGGAAGATCAAGATTTGGCGGTGTCCCGTCGACGCCCTGCGCCTCTCGGCGGCTAAAACGAGGGGGCCGGCCCTAATCGAGCGGTCGAGTCTCAAGCCGCAATCCTGAGTGGAAAAAATTAAGCTTGGATCTTGAGCGGTCGAACCACAAGCGGGAAAACGTAAGCGGTCGAACCACAAACGCGAGGGTCTCAAAAGGATGACCATCCGGAGAAAGGAAGAAAGACGGAGAGCTTTGCGTCTCATGGCGCCAAAGCCGCGGCGGCGATCGGAGCGGCAGCCATTTACCGGAAAATGCGGGAGCCCGCGAGGCAGAACTCGCCTTTCCGCAGGGCATGGGAGCTCAACCTGCGCCTCGCATTGGGCGAGCTGGACAGCCTTGCACACGAATCCGAGGCTCCGGGTGATTCGACGTCTTCGTCGGACGTCACAGATCCCGGCCGGCCCGCGGCAAAGCCGTTCGTCTATGTCGCTCTTGGCGATTCGGCCGCGCAGGGTCTTGGCGCCTCGTCGATCGCGCGGGGCTACGTCCCCAGGATCGCCGCGGGTTTAGAGGCGGCACTCGACCGCCGTGTCATTCTCCTGAACATTTCGCTTTCGGGAGGGACCGCCGAATCCGTTCTAGCCTCCCAGATGCCCCTGTTGTCGGGGCTCCAGGCAGGCAGCACGGCGTGGGCACCCGACCTCGTCACGCTGGACATCGGCGGAAACGACGTCTCGCTTCAGCGTCTGAGCGTCGAGGATTTTTCATCCCTTATCGACACGATCTGCCGGGGGCTTCCCCGGCCTGCCGTCGTCGCGAACATACCGACGTTCAAACCCTTGGCTAGCGCCGAAAGGGCGGCGCTTCTATCGAAAGCCATTGACGACGCAGCGAAGGAAAACGGGTGCGGCCTTGTCGACCTCCACGGGGTCTCTGAAGACATGTCGGCTCGCGAATACATGTTCACCCATCATGCCGCCGATCTTTTCCATCCCAGCGATGCCTGGTACCACAGATGGTCCGAGCTGTTCATGGAACAGATTGCCTCGATCCTCGGCTTCGTTCCTCCGAACATGCCGGCGGTCCCCGATTGGAGCGGCGTCTCGAAGCTGCGGGTCGAATAGCGGTTCGGGTGCAATAGGAGTTTGACGCTGTCCGGCTGAGGCGAGACCTCTTAGATTCCGCTCCAGAAGGCCTGGGTGAGTTGTTTGCGATTGCCCATGGATGTTTTGTGCAGGATGTTGTGAACATGGACTTTCACGGTGGAGACAGAAATGTAGAGCTCTTCGGCTATGGTCCTGTTGTCTTTGCCGTCCAAGACCAGACGCAGCACTTCTTCTTCCCTCCGGGAAAGCCCGTTGCTGGTTGAGTAGCTGGCGATCGATTGGAAGACGAAAGCATCCCTTTGGGTGGTGACGTGTGGCGGAGGCTCGACGTACCTCACGCGCAGCGTCCTGTAGGCAGAGACGCACACGGAAAAGGCGATGCAAAGCAATAGGGCGTTTTCAGCGAAATTGCGTTCCGGTAAGAAAGAGAGATCTCCCGGGCTGAGATCGCTGTAATCCACGCCCAAAATGAAAACGATATTCCAGATAATCGTCGCCCCGGTTGCTCCGGCGACGGTGAGAAAAAGTGCTCTGTGACGAAGCAATCGTCTGCGTTCGCTGGGATCTTCGAGCCGCAGGAAATGCACGAGCATCACCGCCAAGAGCGTGAGTATGCAAAACGATCTCACGCTGAAGAAGGTGAATTCACGCCACTTGCCTTCCCCTAGAAAATTGAAGGAAATGTAGCTTATGGCAAGGAAAGAAGCAGAAATGGTCAGCGAAGCGCCTTTTTTCCTTCCCAAGCCCAAGTATTCTCTGCAGGCGCTCCAAAAGAAACCGATGAGGCACGCCCCGAGAACGGCCGATTCTACAGGGCCGTTGATCTCGTAGACCGAGAGTTTGTCCGGTTTCCTGCCGATCACATCGGTTCTGAGAACCAGAGCCACATCGAAAAAGTAGACGATAAAGGCAAACGTTGTGAAAAGGTATGGCTTTCGCCGATTGACGATATAAACGGACAAGCAGACCGCAGATGTGAGTATGCTCGCCAAGAGGACGGTCAACGTGTAGTAGTAGAGCGCTACAGACATTTCATCCTCTCTGACGGTGGTTGCAGCATCGATCCCCCTCGATCGGACTTCTCGATTATCCCAATATCTGCCAGCTAATTCCAGATTCGCATCGTGGAAGAAAAATTCCGCAATACGGAAAGTTTAGGTAGGATGTAGACGTAATATCTCGAAATAGTCGGTTTTACAACCTACTTTCATACCGGAATAACTCTTGAAATGCATCACATTTGGGTTGACTATGAAGTCGCGCCAGTATCGGCGTCGCGAGGTCGGTGAAGGAACCGAGCTCAACGCAATGATGCGAAATGGAAAGGATCGATATGCCTATCAGCCTCAGTGGACGCAACTTCCTCAAGCTGCTCGACTACACACCGGATGAAATCCGCTACCTTCTGCGCCTATCCGAGCAGTTCAAGAACCTCAAGCTCACCGGTACGCCCCACAGGTATCTCGAAGGAAAGAACATCGTGCTCTTGTTCGAGAAGACCTCGACTCGGACCCGTTGCGCATTCGAAGTGGCCGGCATGGACCTCGGGATGGGCGTCACCTACCTCGATCCCGGCAGCTCCCAAATGGGCGCGAAGGAATCGATTGCCGATACCGCCCAGGTGCTTGGACGAATGTACGACGGCATCGAATACCGCGGATTCGCTCAGGAGATTGTCGAGGACCTTGCCGCCAACGCGGGAGTTCCCGTGTGGAACGGCCTGACGACGGAGTTCCACCCGACCCAAATGATCGCCGACATGCTCACCGTCAAGGAGAACTTCCCCGGCGGGATCAAGGGGCTCAAGTTCGTCTTCATGGGCGATGCTCGCAACAACGTCGCGAACTCCCTCATGGTCGTCTGTTCGAAGCTGGGCCTGCACTTTGTCGCCTGCGGCCCCAAGGATCTCATGCCCGAAGAGGCACTTGTGGCTCAGTGCCGCGAAATCGCCGAGGAAACCGGTGCGTCGATCACCCTTACCGACGACGTCGAAGAAGCCGCCGCCGGAGCACACGTCATTTACACGGACATCTGGGTGTCCATGGGTGAGGCCGCCGAGCTGTGGGAGAAGCGCATCAAGCTGCTCGAGCCCTACCGCGTGACGTCGCAAGTCATGGCGAAGGCCGACCCAGAAGCGATCTTCATGCACTGCCTTCCCTCGTTCCACGACACGAATACGACGATCGGAGCCGACATCGCCGAGAAGTTCGGTGTGACCGAAATGGAGGTTTCCGACGAGGTCTTCAAGTCCGCCAAGTCGAAGGTGATGGACGAGGCGGAAAACCGCATGCACACGATCAAGGCGGTCATGTACGCAACGCTGTCGTGAGCGACGTCGACTCTGTCTTGCCGTGAGCGAAACAATCACCGGCGCCCACTGTGGGCGCCGGTCCTATACAAAGGAGTATGAATGCAATCAGATAAGCGCATGGTCATTGCCCTTGGGGGGAACGCGCTTGGAAACACCCCCGAAGAGCAACTCACGCTGATCGGCGCTGCCGCCGAGGCGATAGTCGATCTTATGGACGGCGGCTATAACGTCACGGTCACCCATGGCAACGGCCCCCAAGTGGGAATGATCAAGGTGGCCACCGACGTCTCGGCTGACAAGGGCGGCGGAACGCCGCTCATCCCGTTCGCTGAATGTGGCGCCATGTCCCAGGGATACATCGGCTACCACCTTCAGCAGGCGATTGGGAAAGAACTGAAAAAGCGCGGGTCGGACAAGCAGTGCGTCTCGGTCGTCACGCAGACCGTCGTCGACGTGCACGATCCGGCCTTCCAAAACCCCACAAAGCCTGTCGGCGCATTCTTTAGCGAGGAGCGCGCGAAGGAGCTCATGGCCGAGACCGGGAACACCTACGTCGAAGATTCCGGTCGCGGCTGGAGATGGGTGGTTCCCTCGCCTTTGCCGTCTCTCATCGTCGAGGCTCCTACGGTTAAGGCGCTCATCGACGCCGGCACAGCCACGATCGTCCTGGACGAGTGCCACCACCTGCGCGCCCACTGGGCCGTCGTC
>CAUSGP010000023.1:0-14518 GCA_963531075.1 uncultured Actinomycetaceae bacterium
TCAGCGTCAGCGTGAGCGTCGGATGCGCCGAATCATCGCCGCAACAGCATCGGCCACGCTTGTGACCGGCCTGTTCGCGGTGACGAGTGCGGGCTTGTGGCTCAAGGCTCGGCATGATACCGACCTGGCGAAGCAACGAAATACGGAAGTGCTCATGGACCTGGCCGATACGACGATCGCGGGTGGCGACAGGGAGCTCGGCCTGCTCTACAGCGAACTCGCCTGGTCCAAGGCCGATCCCGAGTGGGACTCATACTCTCAGCTGCGCGGAAAACACTACGCGAATATGGCCAGTGCGACCAGAAGCGGCCCGCTGGCACCGTTGACCAAGCTCAAGACGAATTCCGGTGTGGCAAGTTTCGGGATAGGCTCCAACGGATCGATCGTGACCGCCGGCAAGGGAGCGAGCCTGAGCATTTGGGATAGCGCGAACGGCAAGCGTTTGCGTTCGATCACACTCTACGAGAAGCCGATAGATGTTGGCGCCTCGGAGGATGGGACGCGCTTTTACGGTCTTGACCGCCAGGGCCGGCTGACGGTCACTCCTTCTGCCGGTGGCCCGGCCAGAACCGTTAGGATTGCCAATGCGCGGGCGGTATTGGGAACGGTCCTCGTAGGCGACCGCTTTTTCGTCGTCCATGATACCATGAAGGGCAGCGCTCATATCCGCGGATACAACGTCACCACCGGCGCCAAGCTTTTCGACGCAGATTTGGCCGGCCGAATCCCCGTGGGCTTCGACAATTCCCCGAACGGATCCGAGTTCGCCCTCGCGTTCAAGGGCGGGGGCGCGGCCAGGTACGACGGTGCGACGGGAAAGCTCCGGCAGATGATCGTCGACCCGGAGCAAGACGCTGCCGCGCTTTCGGCCTCCCGCCTCCAGAATGGAGCAGTGGACTATTCGGCTTCGGGAAACAAACTCGTCTATTTTTCGGCCGCGGCGATGTATGCGGTGTCTTTGCCCTCGGGCGAGACTACCGCCAAACCGATCGACAATCACTACCTTACCGGGGGCGTTCGCCTATCGAGAGACGGTTCGTTTTTGATAGATCCGGCCTTGCAAAAAAAGATTGACGTCGCCACCGGGCAGGAGCGGGCTTCCTATACCGAAATGAGCAGGAATCTCCGGAATAATTCGGATAATTCATGGCTTTCCCCTAAGGACGATGTGTACATCGTTGGAACGGCCGATAGAGAGCTCAGAATGTGGGACAATCTGTCAGATTCGAAATTCTTTGGCAATTTGTCCTATCCATCGGCGATCAGGCCCTATAGTGGATCCCCGGTCACGCGCGGGCAGTTCACGCGCGACGGCAAGCGCTTCGTTGCGGCCACCTCTGATGGCAATCTTACGATTTACGACGTCGAAGCCTCTGACGGTGAGATACACGGAGATGGCAAAATCCTCACCCGTTCGAATAACCGCGAGCATTTTCAGACCTATGAAAGAGGTTTTGGGCAAACGTTCGATGTGCGGAAAAAGAAGGGCACCGAAGCGGTGAATGCGTGGCCCGCCCAGCGCACTGCGTTGAGCAACGACGGGAAAGTGATCGCGATGAATTCAAAGAAGAATCCCGATGTCATCACCGTCGTGGTCGATCCCGATACCGAGGAGTACCACACGCCTGAAAAGATCCTTAAAACAGACGGAACCGCGGTCGTTTTCGGGCCGTCCCACGACGTCGTTTACGCGACCGAGAAGGGCGAGGTTGTCCATTACGATTCCACCGGTAAACTGGGCTCCTACGGGTCGACGAAGGAAGGCGAGATCGTCTCGCTCCTGGCCAGTGCGGACGGCTCTGTTCTGGTGGTTAATCGAGAAGGCGAAAAGTGGCGGGCCTACAACGTGAAGACGGGCAAGCTCTTGAAACGAGGAGAAGGAACGGTCCACGCCATCTCCGGTAAGGGGGGTGCCTTCGAATCGGCGACGGCCGTGTCTGGAAATTCGATCCGCAATGTCGAAGCCTCGGGCAAGATTCGCAGAGAGGTTAAGATTCCGAAGGAAATCCTCCGTGAAGTCAAATCGGGTAAAGTCTTCGACGCTACGGAAAACAGGCTCCTTGTCGGAACGCAGAAGCAGGTCGTGATCGTCGATCTCGCCCTAGGGGAGATCGTGCAGCGCCTTCAAACACCTGTCGCCAACGCCAGGGCGCTCTTCGTTTCCGGAGGGATTGCTTACGATGTCCGTGAAGAGGCGGGAGGCAAGAGGTTTGCCCTGATCGAGGATGCCGATCTCTTCACAATCGAAGTGGCCGCCAATGCCATGCTTGGAGATAGGCAGCTCACCGAAGCCGAGGAAGAAGTGATCGGCCGGTGAACGGCTATGAGGGCCCCGCCCCGCGAAAGTCGATCGCACATTCTCCCTACTTCAAGGTTTTCGCCACGGTGGCCTTCGTTGCCGCCCTCATAGCCGGAGTGCAGGTCGAATGGGGGAAGAACGGCGATTCGTGGACTGACGCTTCCATGACCGTCTACGCAATCATGAAGCTCTTCCTCTTCGATTCGGTGCTCGAAGGTGATCCGGGACCACCCGTCTACGAGGTCGCCCGCTGGCTCGCACCCATGACCACGGCGGCGGGTGTGCTTGCCGTCTTCGAGGTTTTCGCCGTGGATCTGCGTTTGCGGCTCCATCCGGTTACCGGCGGCCACGTCGTCGTTCTTGGTTGCGGCGAGCGATCCCGGGCGATCATGCACGAGATTCTCGGGTGGAAGGAAGCCAGCGGCGTCGTGTGCGTCGTCCCCGACACCACTACCCTCGACGAGATCCGCTCCTTGAAATCTTCGGGAATCCAGGTGGTGGCGGTCGATTACGATGCGAATGATACGGCCGAGGAGGCCAGGGCCATCGCGCGAATCCACCTGGAATCGGCGCGCGGAATCATTTCGATGGAGCCCGAGCCGGCAACCTTCGGACACGTGCGGTGGCTTGCCGCTCGCGCGCCCAAGGGCGTGGGCGCTACCGTTCACGTTAACTCTGAGAGCAGGCGTTTGCGCGAAATTGTAGAGCGGGACATGGACAATTTCCCGGACTTCGACATGCATTATTTTTCGCTCTCAGAATTGGCTTCCTACCAGCTTTTGGGGTCTGGCGAGTTCTCGATCCTTCCACCCGAGCTTGACGCCTCGCGCAAGTTTATGGCCGGCGATCCGACGCCGTGGAATGACGAGCCTGGGCGCGTCCGCTCTTACGACGGGCTGACCTTTGAGCAGATTGATGCCGCCCTCGCCCAACCGCACGTGCTCGTCGTCGGCATGGGCCGCGTGGGTGGAGAACTTCTGGCGATGCTCGCCAACCTGGGAATCACCAGCCCGAACCGGCCGTTGCGAGTGACGGTGGCCGGCCGCGGGTTGCGCGAGAAGATCGACGACGTCTTTGCCCAGGTCGAGGATCCCGCGAAGGTTCTTGACCTGACGCTCGTCGAATTGAATCCCGAAAGCAGGGCTTTGCGCGATACTTTGTCGGCTCTAGCTGCCGAGCATCCATTCAGCGCCGCGATCTACGCCTTGGAAGACTCGCGAAGATCGCTTTTATCCGCTGATTTCCTCATGCCCGTGCTGGGGGAGGCGAATATTGCCGTATGGTGCCCGCATCGCGCGGAGGTCGATCCGATCCTCAACGCGATGCCTTCGGGGCAGAGCATTCGCCTGTTCGGCCTCGATTCCGAAGTTCTTAATCCCGGGGCGATCCTGGCCGAACGCTATCTGGAGCAAGCGCGGCATTTCAATCTCGTCTACGCCCAAACAGATGCGCGCATATCCGGTGGCCTTCCACCGATTGATGCGCACGAGGCGTGGACGGGGCTGAGCACGGTCAAGAAAGAATCGAGTTTTGCCCAAGCTTTGCACCGTCACGTCAAGGGAGCGGTGCTCGATGCGACGGCCCGCGCATTCGCCGGGGTCAATGGTTTTCAGCTCATCAACCATTGGGAGCGAGTGCTCGAAGGATTGACGGCCGCCGAACAGGCCGACGCCATCGCCGCCGATCCGCTGCTGAGTTACATGTCCGCACTGGAACACCGCAGATGGATGACCTTCTACTATCTGCGAGGCTTCACGTGGGGTGCGACCAAGGATGAAGTGGGGCGCACGCACGACTGCCTGGTCGATGACTGGGATTCCTTCATCGCCGGCCCGCGCCGCGAGACGATAGCCTACGACGCCTTCGCGAGCCTCATTCTTGACGGCCCGGAATGAACTCGGCCCGAAACAAATTGAACTCGGTCCGGGACGGATTGAATGCGACCCGAAATGAACCCCGCCCAGAATGAACCCGGCCTCGAATGAACTACTCGGTCCGGGGTGGTTCGGATGGTGTGCGGCTACGATGGCAAGCGGCCGGGCCGCCGGAGATGATCAGATAAAATTCAGTAAACCATTTTCATGGCTTCGCGAACCTCGTTGAGGGTGGCGTTGGCGGCCTCGTTTGCTCGCTCGTTGCCCTCGTGCAAGACCTTCTCGACATACCCGGGGTCGGCTTCGAGTTCCGCCCGCCGGGCGCGGATCGGTGCGAAAAACTCATTGAGCGATTCGGTCACGACGGCCTTGAGCTTTCCGCCGCCGCCGTCGCCGATTTCTTCGGCGATCTCGCCGGGCGCGCGGCCCTGGGCGAGGCTGGCAAGGGTGAGCAGATTCGAGACCTCCGGGCGAGCCGAGGGGTCAAAGGTGATGAGACGTTGAGAGTCGGTGACTGCTTTCTTGATGCGCTTGGCCGTTTCGTCGGCGCTCATGCGCAACTCGATCGTGTTGTTGCGAGACTTGCTCATTTTGTCCCCGTCCAACCCCAGGATCATATCGGCCTCGGCGAGCAAGCCGTGGGGGCGCGGGAAAACCTTGCCGTAGCGAGAGTTGAAACGATCGGCCACCACCCGGGTTTGCTCAATGTGTGGCAGCTGGTCCTTGCCCACGGGAACCAGATTGGCCTTGCAGAAGAGGATGTCTGCGGCCTGATGAACCGGGTAGGTGAGCATAAGTCCCGTCATCGCGCGGTTTCCCGCGGCCTCAAGTTCTGCTTTGACCGTCGGGTTGCGGTGGAGCTCGGATTCGGTGACCAGGGAAAGAAAAGGAAGCATGAGCTGATTGAGCCCCGGAACTGCCGAATGCGTGAATATCGTGGCTTTGGCCGGATCGATTCCCACGGCGAGATAGTCGGTGACGAGTGAGCGGACGCGCTCGCCGATGGGGCCGACGCCGTCGCGATCGGTGATGACCTGATAGTCGGCGATAACGAGCCACGTTTCGACACCGGCTTTTTGGAGCCGCACACGATTGTGCAAAGACCCGAAGTAATGCCCGATGTGGAGATGACCGGTGGGGCGGTCGCCGGTCAGCACGCGGAACTGACCGGGGTCCTCGACGATCGCTCGTTCGATCTTGTTCGAAATCTCGCGTGCTTTGACAAGGGTTGCCCTATCGATCTGTGATTCGCCGACGTGTTGTGCTTCCTCGGTCATGTATTCCTTCTTTCGGTGTCTGGCTCATTAGTCTACCCGCGCCTGCATCCCTATTCGGTGGAAGCCAGGGGAGACGCCAGGTACACCCGCATTGATAGCGTGCCGACGGACGTTCTCGCCCCGGGAGCGTAGATGGGATGATTGTCCTTCGGGCGTTCCCACATCGAATCCCAGGCCAACCGGAAATTGGTTCCGCGTCCCTTGGGCAGGCAAATCTCCTTGTCATAGGGCGAGCCATTGAGGATAACGAGCATGTCCTCACCCTTGCGGTGGCCCGAGCGCAGCATTTGAATCGTGCGGTAGCTGCGATCGAACCACAGATACTGCGGCATGGAGTTGCCTTCGGCGTCGAACCATTCCATATCCGTCAGGCGATCGTCGCTGTCCGCTGTTTCCGTATAGAAACTCATGGGACGGCACACCTCCGTCTGGTTGCGTAAACGCAAAAGGTAGGCTGTGGTCGCCCATAGATCGCGCTGCCAAGGCTTGAGATCCCAATCCACCCAGGTCAGTTCGTTGTCCTGACAGTAAGCGTTGTTGTTTCCCTTTTGGGTGCGGCCGAATTCGTCGCCCGCCGTGAGCATCGGCGTTCCCGCCGAGAGCACGAGAGTGCCCAGAAGGTTACGCATGGCTTTGCGGCGGGCCGCTCTGACCGGCTCCGGGGCGTCTGCTGCCCCTTCGAAGCCGAAATTCCACGAGAGGTTGTTCGTGGTCCCGTCGCGGTTGTCCTCGCGATTGGCTTCATTGTGTTTGGCGTCGTAGGACACGAGGTCGTGCAGAGTGAACCCGTCGTGTGCTGTGATGAAGTTGATTGATGCGTAAACGCCGCGACCACCGGGAATACGGCCGTGGCCGAAGAGGTCTGCCGACCCTGCAAGGCGCGTCGCGATATCGCGCAAATCGCCCCCGCTTCCACCGTGCGCGAGCACACGCGGATCGGCCACCCAAAAGGATCGCATCGTGTTGCGGAAATGATCGTTCCAATCGGCCATAGGCGAAGGGAATTGGCCTGTGCGCCACCCGAATGGCCCCAGGTCCCACGGCTCGTTGATGAGCTTGAGATTTCCGAGAAGCGGATCGGTGAGCATCGACATAAGGAACGGATGATTCGTATCGAAATGCTCGCCGTTGCGCCCCAGAGTGACGGCCAGATCGAAGCGGAAACCATCGACACCGATCTTATCTGCCCAATAACGCAGCGAATTGAGCGCGAGAAGAAGTACGCATCGACGTCGGAAATCCAGCGAGTTTCCACATCCCGTGGTGTCCATGAGACGCGCGGGATTGTCCGGCTGAGCCATGTAATACGAAGTATTGTCGATGCCGCGCCAGGAAATTGTGGGCCCGTCGCCGCCCCCTTCGCACGTGTGGTTGTAAACGACGTCAAGGATCACTTCGATCCCGGCTTCGTGAAGAGCGGCGACCATGTGCTTGACCTCGTCGACGACTGCCTGTGGGCCTGCCTCCTGAGCAGCGCGCGTCGCATAGCTCGGTTCCGGAGCGAAATAGCCAAGTGTGCTGTACCCCCAATAATTGGTCAGCCCAAGGTCGGCCAGGAAGGTCTCATCCATCTTGGCTTGAATCGGTAGTAGTTCGACTGCCGTGATACCCAATTTTTTGAGGTAGGTCACGACCGCCGGATGAGCCATGCCAGCGTAGGTTCCCCTGAGGTCTTCGGGAATTTCGGGGCACAACGCGGTCAATCCTTTGACGTGGCATTCGTAGATGACTGTGTCGCGCCAAGGGGTGCGTGGGTGGTGAGTGACGGATTCTTCCGGGCGCGTGACCACGCCCAAGCTCATGAAAGGCGCTGAGTCGATTGGATCGGGATCGAGGATTTGTGAGCGATCGAGGCTGAATCCAGGGGAGAAGAGCGCTCCGTCGAGGATCGGCTGACGCGTGATCGCGCGGGCGTAGGGGTCGAGTAGGAGTTTGGCCGGATTGTGCAGAAGGCCTGACTTGGGCGCCCAACGCCCCGCCACCCTGTAGCCGTAGCGCTGGCCCGCGCCCACGCCGGGCACATGGCCCGCCCACAGCCCGTGACCAAGTGGGTTGAGGGCGAAGCGACGTTCGCCCTGGCCCTCATCGCCGTCGAAAAGGCATAGTGTCACTGAGCTTGCGTGAGGCGCGGCAAGTGCGAAATCGGTGCCTGTACCAACAATATGTGCCCCTACGGTAACGGGGGAGCGCAGGGCGGGCTCCGTCGGAATCGTTTCGGTTTCAACGAAAGTCGCGGCGTTCGACAGCGGGTGGGATTTCACAGTGCAAGTATGGCAAAGATTCACCTGCGGGACATACGAATTCGGGGTCATGTCTGGCAAAAGAGTTTCAGAGCTAAACGTGAGCCGTTGTTTTCCGCAGAATATTGCGGTTTTGCGATTCTGGGAAAAGCTTTGCAAGAAAGGCGCTCAGTACGCCGAATCCTTTGAAATCAGCTAATTTCAAGGGTTTTTCAGCGTGTTTGTGACTTTTGTCCCTTGTAATCTTGGTTTGTGGGCGGTTAGCTGTGAAAACGTGCGCACGAGTGCTTGGGCATGCGCATGAACGCTTGGGTGTGCGCACGGTGAGCTGGAATATGCATAGCCAATTGCCCGGCAGTTCTCGATCGAATGCTGCTCGCAGTATTTTGGTTTTGATTGCATTGCGTGCAGCACTAGTCTGTACAGGTGATCGATGAAAAGGGCAGTGAAAATGGCGTTGTGCAGACCGGTATTGACAGAGACGAGGGCACCCGTCGCAGTCCGAGTGCCTTAGCTGAGGCGGCGCAGGCGCCACATGCTCGATTCCTTTTCGTTTCGGGAGCGAGAGTCGCCGTTGAAACGGGCGCCGAACGCCTGCTCGCCACGCCCTCCGAATGGTTAGATCCTGAGGTTCGCAGCCGCGCGGTCTACCTGGGTTTGGCGCGGGGCATCCCTTATTTCGCCTGCGACGTCGGTAATGCCGATGATTCCGCCCGCGAGGTTCGCATCGTTTCCCGTAAAATTCCGGTGTCTCCGCACCGTTCCTTGGCCGATCCCGAAAGGATGACGAGTGCGGAAATTGGTGTCGGCGTCGAAAGAGCGGCGGATATCAAGATCGGCGCCGCCGGCGAAAAGGCGGCGGAGGCTGCCTCTGATAGTGAAGGCGTCAGCGTGGACTTTGCCTCTGTTCCCCTGGCAGCGCACTTGTGGTCTGCCCTTGACGCGGAACTCGCGATCGAGGCTGTTGCGATATCTAATTGGCTGGGCGCCGCTCGGTTCTGCCATAGATGCGGCCAGCCTTTGACGGTGCGTTCCGGTGGGTGGGAGAAGGTTTGCACTCGTGGGCACACCGTTTTTCCGCGCGTGGATCCCGCGGTCATCATGGCTATCCGCGATGCCGACGACAGGCTCTTGCTTGCGCGCAATGGACAGTGGCCCGCCGGCCGGCTCTCAGTTCTGGCGGGTTTTGTCGAAGCGGGCGAGCCGCTGGAGTCGGCTGTGGCCCGCGAGGTGTTCGAGGAGGCGGGCATCGTCGTTGATGACGTCGAGTATGTCACCTCCCAACCGTGGCCGTTTCCGCGTTCGCTCATGCTCGCGTTCGAAGGCCGGACGCGCGCTCGCCAGGAAGACGTGAAAGTCGACGGCAAGGAGCTTGTTTTCGCACGATTCTTTTCAAGGGATGAGTTTTTGCGCGCCCTTGCTGACGGCGAGATCGGCCTGCCGACGCCGACGTCGGTTTCGGCACTGCTCATCGAACGCTGGCTGGGCAGGAGCTTGACCGTAGCCCTCGCCGAACGGGCTTGATGGCGTACTCGTTCGGCGAGGCGGACATTGCGGATAGTTGCTTTCTTTTACCTTTTACCGTCCTGGAGCGGCAGCTATGGCTCTAGAGTGGTGGAAAGGTCATCCTTTCGTTTCGCCCTCAAGAAGTCGAGGTTGAGTGTTTTTCGTGTTGGTTTGGGGACAGCGAGGAAAGCTCCGACACCGAATATGACGGTCAGGTTCATATAGAGTCTGCGATCGTCCCGCACAAGGTTGCACGCTTCAGTGACCTTATCGCGCACTTCTTCCTCTTCCTTCTTACCCTCGATTGAGTTTTCCAGAATGAGCCTTTCCATGGTGTCAGAATCGTCTATATCGAAGATACCGTCCACACTGTACGTGCTGCCTAGATAGCTCCAGCCGACAGGGTGGCAATGGATCTCACTGATGCCAACGATAACAGTAGGGTTGCTTAGGAATAGCCACCTGAAGGTGAGTGCGGTCGCCACGACGATGAGCGCGCGCAGCGTGATGAATATGGTTCTCGTCATTGGGTTCTCCGTTCCTATTACTTACTTTTGCCGTGGCCTTGGTTCTTCTGGAACGGTGGCGAGGTTGTCCTTTCGTTTCGCTTTCAAGAAGTCGAGGTTGAGTGTTTTTTGT
The DNA here is from genome assembly GCA_963531075.1 of uncultured Actinomycetaceae bacterium. Taxonomy (GTDB): domain Bacteria; phylum Actinomycetota; class Actinomycetes; order Actinomycetales; family Actinomycetaceae; genus Peptidiphaga. The sequence continues at coordinate 9,836 of CAUSGP010000023.1, forward strand.
GTTGGTTTGGGGACGGCGAGGAAAGTTCCGACACCGAGGGCAGCTACCACGGTCATGCCGAGTCTGCGATTGTCCCGAGCAAGATTGCACCCTTCAATGACCTTGTTGCGTGCTCGTTTCCGCTTTGCTTCGCCTTCATCACTTCCGTCACTATTGACTAGTTTGTCCAGGGTGTCGTAGTCATGTATGTCGAAAAAACCGGATGCGCTGTAAGCTTCGCCTTGGTAGTTCCAGCCGACGGGCTGGCAGTGAATGTCAATGGCGTCAACGATAATGGTTGGGCTGCTTAGGAATAGCCACCTGAGGGCGAGTGCGGTCGCCACGACGATGAGCACGCGCAGCGTGATGAATATAGTTTTTGTCATTGTGCTTTCCGTTCCGACTACTTACCCTTTGTCCTGGTGGCCGCTGCCGTGTTGGTGATTGTTGCCGTGATGGTGGCCGCTGCCGTGTTGGTGATTGTTGCCTCGTGGCTGGCTGTTGCCGTGCTGATGTTGCTTTTGGTCGTGCATCTGTTTTTCAATGCTGCGATCCTGCCATGGGCGCAATCCGCTGCCGCGATTGATATCCTTTTCCATCGCGTCCAGGTTGGCTTTCGTCGTCGAGTCTTCCTGTTGTATGTACTCGACGGCCTTTTCGAAGTTTTTGAAAGCGTTTTCGGTTTCCTTAATCAGCTCCTTGAGGAGGTCAAACAGAAGCCACTTGTAATCGTGGAACTTCGAGGACGGCCCGCTGATGCCGATCCCTATGTGTTCTGGGCGGTTCACGCAACGAGTCATGTGGATATTGTTAATCCCCTTTTGGGCATCCGTGAGCTCCTTGATGATGACCGGGCGAGACATTTTCATGATGTTATCGACGCGGCTCTGATCGATACGAAGTTTATCTGACGTATTGACTTCTGAAGATTTGATGGCCGCAAGTTTGAGGTCGTACGAGCTTTTCTTCTTCCCCATTTCAGCCATATTGCTGATGAGATTCTTATTCACCGCCTCCTCTGCTTCCCTTATGGTTTTATTCAACGCCTTGAAAGCCGATCTCAAAGAGTTGACGGCATTGTCGTACGACTTCGACGTGTGCGGGATTTTTTCCCTGTCGGTAAGGCCTTTCAAAGTCTGGAGACCCAGGTCGACCCCTCCCACGATCGTGGTAATAATTCCGCCTCCGGTAAACAGAGAGAAGCCTTCTTTCGCGAGCTCGCCGAGTGCAACGGCAGTGTAGATATTTGGATTGCCGTCTTGTTTGTCGACTTTCTTGAACCATAAATTATTTAGTTCGATGATGTCTACAACGGATTCGCGCGCGCTTTTGAAGATGCCGTGCTCGTAGCCCAAGGCCGCTCCCCAGTAGTTGGACGCCGCGGAGAGGCCGATGCTTATGTGTTGTAGATTTTCGACTACCTGGGATTTGAAGGTCTCTACAGTGCTGCCCGACATTTCTACAAGCTCGTCATGGACCGAACTGAGTTTGATCTGCAGGCGCCCGCCTGATGTCCCTTTCCCCTCCGCACTCAATGCCGATGCGGAGAGCGGTGAGATGGCACGTCTGCATTCCACCATGACCTGGTCGATTTCGTCCGGATCGGGAAGCTTTCTCCATTTCTTGACGATATTGTTGATCGTGGAGCGGACCTCGTTGAACTCATCCGTGTAATCGACCTTGCTTGGCATGCCGCCGCCTCCATAGTTAGGCCCGCTGTTCCACGTGGATGACCTCGTCCCTTCTCCACCTCCGGTGCCGTCCGCTCCGGGCCTAGAAATGTGTGTCGTCATTGCGGGAAAGGTCATCTGGTACTCATCGTTCTTGCGAACGAATGTTTGCACATGTTCGCCCGCTATTTTATCCCTAACGTATGCGTCGATTGCTGCGCGCATAAGCTTACCGATGAGGTCTGGAAGATCGTCGTAGTCAGCGTTGGGAAAATCGGAGGCAGTAGAACTGGGGGCCATTGTTTCTCCTTCGGGTTGTCTCGTGAATTGGCGGGTGCGGATAGGTTGTGTTGCAGATTGAACTCAAGTTGGGCGCCTATTGAACGGGATTCCGATCGAGCCGGCGGTGGAAACGGGTATATTATGGGGCCTCTGGTGCTTTATCGACCATTGTGATCGAGTGACATCAGGGTACTGAAGGGGGCGTGATAAGCGGAGTTAGCGAGATTGAGCCGATAAGACTTAAACGCACTAAATTCGCGAATTTTCAGTTGTTTAAATCGAAGGTCTGAACACCATCGGTGTGGGGTGGCGATTCCTTGTTGCAGGATCTTTCCTCCCGTTGAACATCAGCCTATGATGCAACTGTCTTTGGTGCAAGCCTTATGTTCACTTGTGGGTTGTTTCACTTCATGCTGCAGGTTGTCCAAGAGTCTCTTGCCCTATATTGCGGGTTGTCGCCCCTATTTGTCGCCCCTATCCATGAGATCGCAGATGTAGATCGCCAGATCTGCGCCATGGGTCGGGTTGAGGCGAATCTCGGGGTTGAATATACGCACTTTGCTCCGTTTGGCCATCTTGAGCACCGACATCATGTCGGAGAAATAAGCTGACGGATTGACGATTTGTGAGGCAATATTTGCATTTTCCAAAATGTGCGGGAAGGCGGTTTTCGCCCGAGTGAGTTCGGTAGGGCAAGCCTCGCCACTTCGTTCCGTTTTGCATCTCCACGGCGATGCTCCACACCAAATCGGCGTGAAGGCCGATGGGGATCTGCCGATCGAGCTATTCGAGTGCCCTGCCCGTGCGAACCGTGCGCCCGCACCATCGCCTGGCGGATCGCTCGAAGTCGGAACACGCAGTGTTTTCGGGAGCGTCGGGCATGTGAAAAAGCCTCGGAATTGCCGGCGGATCCCCATTGCCTCCCGCAGATCGTCGACGAGGGTGTAGACCGAGGGCCAGAAGGATAAAGCATACAGCGAGTCGGGGTCGGGCACCTTTAGGCGTTCTAATAATCGCGCAAGACCATCGGCGAATGAGGCCTCGAAAAGCGCGGCCTTGTTGCCGCGTTTCCCCGGTCGTTCTGGCCCCCGGTCTTCCAGCTGCCTAGAGGCTTGCGAGCTTGGCTTTGACCTCGTTTAAACTCGGATTCGTCAGGGCACTACCGTCGTCGAATTCGACGGTAGGGACAGTGCGATTTCCTCCATTGAAAGATTCGACGCGCTCGGCAGCGGCGGCGTCTTCCTCAACGTTTATCTCATCGTAGGCGATTTCCGCTTTGTCCAACTGACGCTTGAGATTCTTGCAGTAGCTGCACCAAGTGGTGGTGTACATCTTGATTTGTGCCATAACGCAAGTTTAGATCCCCGAGTATGCCTTTTCACGCTTTGGACGTATATTTCGCGGTTGGCGCGAATGGGAAGGGATAAGTGCGAAAGGCTGCCGGGGCCGGCCGTCGGGGCGGTGAGCGTCCCCACTGCGCCGAAAAGTGTCGGGGCGACGTGCCAGACTTGAATCATGGAATCGGCGGACGAATTGCTCGAATATCTCGACCCGGAGCAGCGTGAAGTCGCCACGCGCTTCGGAGTCCCACTGTGCGTGCGCGCGGGTGCCGGGACGGGCAAGACTCGCGCAATAACTTATCGCATAGCTTATGGCGTGCGGACGGGAATTCTCGATCCTCGCAACGTCATGGCCTTGACCTTCACATCGCGCGCCGCCGGCGAGCTGCGCTCACGGTTGAGGGATTTAGGCGTTCGGGGGGCTTCCGCCCATACCTTTCACGCTGCGGCATTGCGTCAGCTCGGCTATTTTTGGGGAACGGCCATTGGCGGGAAAACCCCTCCAATCGCAGAGAATAAGCTTTCCATGGTGGCCCAGGCGGCCGGTCAATTCGGGATGCCGACCGATGCCGTCTCGCTTCGGGATATGGCGTCGGAAATCGAATGGTCGCGGGTGAGTCTCGTGCCTCCGGAGGAGTATCCCGACCGGGCGCGCTCTCTTGAGAGAGCCCAGATTGCCGGTTATCCGGCCGAAGACGTCGCGCGCCTCATACGGGCTTACGAAGATGTTAAAGACACTCGTGGCGTCATTGATTTCGAAGACGTTCTTCTTCTGCTCATCGGCATTCTCATCGATCGTCCCGACGTCGCCCGCACGGTCCGCCATCAGTATCGACATTTCGTCGTCGATGAGTATCAGGACGTATCTCCGCTCCAGCATCGTCTGCTGCAGCTGTGGATGGGGGAGCGCCGTGACCTGTGCGTGGTGGGGGACGTCTCCCAGACGATCTACTCGTTTGCCGGCGCCACCTCGCGTTATCTCGCCGAGTTCGCTCGCGAATTTCGGGGTGCGCAGACGATAGAGCTCATAAGGGACTACCGTTCGAGTCCGCAAATCGTTGCGTGCGCCAACGAGGTCATCGCGACAGATGCGTCGGAAGGCGCCGTTAGGCTCGTGTCGCAGCTGCCCTCGTCGGTCCCGATTGTCTTCAAGGAGTATTCCGACGACGTCGAAGAAGCCGATGCTGTCGCAGCTGAAATCCAGCAGCTGCGTGAACGTGGAGTGCCTCTTGGTGACATTGCCGTTCTCTACAGAACGAACGCGCAATCGGCGGAATTCGAAGCCGCTCTCGGAAAGGCGGGCGTGGATTACTCGATTCGCGGCGCAGAGCGTTTCTTCTCTCGACGTGAAGTGCGCGAGGCGATGGTCGGCATGCGCGCAGCAGCGCGGGCCGACGTGGCCGGATCTCTCG
>CAUSGP010000024.1:0-14282 GCA_963531075.1 uncultured Actinomycetaceae bacterium
GTCTAGCCAGGATCGAGAGAGAATGTGGGATCCCGCCGCCCCCGTGCTCGACGAGGCCGATATGGAGCTCGCTGCCGGGGTCGGGGTCTGACGCGCTGGAGCTGACCTAACGTGTTGGAGCTGAGGGGGCGCACCCGTCCGTACAAGTGGGGATCGGCGTCGGCCATGCCCTGCCTGTTCGGAAAGCCTGTGGCCGAGGGGCCGGTGGCCGAGGTGTGGCTCGGCGCCCATCCCGACGATCCGGCCTCCGTCGGCGTTGGGACGTCGATATTCGACGATTCCCAGCTCTACCCGTCCAAGGTTGCGGCCGGCCCGCCCGCTCAGACCCTGAGCGAGTGGATAGCCCAAGATCCGGGATCCGTGCTGGGTGAATCGGTTGTGGAGCGCTACGGGACGTCGCTGCCGTATCTGCTCAAGGTGATTGCGCCCGCCGAACCGCTTTCGCTCCAGGTTCATCCTTCGCTTGAACAAGCCGAAGAGGGATTTGCCGCTGAGGAGGCGGCGGGCATTCCCCGGTCGGCCCCCAATCGAAATTACAAGGATCGCAATCACAAACCTGAGCTTGCTTACGCCCTTTCGACATTCGAGGCCCTTGTGGGCTTTCGTGCACGACGTCGGATTGGCGAGGTGCTCAAAGGGCTGCGCGCGCCGTTGGCTCAGCGTTTGCGGGCGGTGCTCGGTATGGGAGGCGTTCGCGGGGCTTTCGAGTATTTTTTGCGCGAGCAGACCCGGCCTGAGCCGGAGGAAGTCGCCGAGGTGGCTGCCGCGTGCGCCGCGCGTTCACCCGCGGATTCCCCGTCGGTTCGCGCCGATCGAGTTGTTGTCATGCTCGCCGAGCGCTATCCGGGCGACCCGGGGGTTGTGGCTTCTCTTCTCATGAATCCCGTAACTCTCAACCCCGGCGAAGCCCTTTTCCTTTCGGCGGGCACCGTACACGCCTACATCAACGGTGTGGCCGTTGAGATCATGGCCGCTTCGGATAACGTACTGCGCGCCGGTCTGACTCCCAAACACGTCGATGTTCCGGAGCTGCTCAAGATCCTCAACTCCACGGCGTCGCCGCCCACGAGGATCGCCCCCGAGCGAGTCAATGCCGCGGTTTCCACGTTCTATGCACCCGTGGACGATTTCGAGTTGTCCGAGATTCGCCTGAGGGACGCCACGACGCGCGTGCGGGTCCGGGGAATCGGGCCTCGCACGGTGCTGTGCCTGCAAGGGGCGGCTCAGCTGGAGGCCGGCGGCCAGGTGCGGAGCGTCATCTCGGGGCAGGCCGTCTTCGTTCCGGCCTGCGACGGCGAATTGACGATGCGGGGGATCGGGCATTTGGTGCAGGCCGCGGTTCCCTAGGAACCCGGGCGAGTGCAATCGGAATGAGCAGCTCCTCCAGGGCGAAGCGGCGGTTCCCCAGGAACCCGGGTGAGTGCGCGCGCGGATGAGGTGAGGTCACGAACGATGAAAGCCTCAAGCAGCGCCCAGGTCCGTGTGCGTGTGGATCAGAAGCCCAGGTCGGTGTGCGCGTTGACCAGATGCCCTTATGAATTGCGTGCCCGTGCAGGTCGCGCCACGCCGTAGAGCAGCGAGGATGCCCTGCAGATTTGCGGATTGCACTAAATTTCGTCTTGCGATGCGGTCGTTTTCAACCTTTGAGCGTCTAATATGCGAGACTGGTGTGACGTGAGTGCTTCTCGAACGACGTCGGCCTCAACCTCCGACGAACCCCAGAAATTCCTCGACCGATATTTCCATCTCAGCGAGCGTGGCACTTCCGTGTGGCGTGAGGTTCGCGGCGGCGTCGTGACGTTCTTCGCGATGGCCTACATTCTGGTTCTTAACCCGATCATCCTCTCGGGCAGGGATTCCGTCGGAAGATATCTCGGTGGCGGAACGGAGCCGGATACGGCGGCAATCGTGGCGGGCACGGCCCTGGTCGGCGGAATCATGACGATCCTCATGGGCACGGTGTCGAATTTTCCTCTGGCTCTTGCGGCGGGGCTCGGACTGAACTCAATGGTCGCCGGCACGATCGTCAAGATTCCTGGAATGACGTGGGCCGATGGAATGGGCATTATCGTGATCGAGGGAATCGTCATTATTTTCCTCGTGTTGACGGGCTTGCGAGAGGCAATATTCCGCGCGGTTCCGAAATACCTGCGCACCGCGATTTCGGTTGGCATCGGATTGTTCATCACTTTCGTCGGCCTGGTGAACGCCGGCATCGTCCACAGGGGCGCGGAGGGCGAGACGACGTTGGTCTTCGGCGTCAAAGGATCGGTCTCGACGTGGCCGTTGGTCGTTTTCGTTCTCGGCCTCGCCCTGACGGCCGTGCTTATGGTCCGCGATGTCAAGGGGGCGATTCTCATCGGAATCGTTTCCACGACCATTCTCGCCGTCCTGGTAGAAGCGATCTGGCATGTGGGGCCGCATAGCGACGGCAATCCAGGCGGTTGGGGGTTGACCGTGCCGTCTTTGAAGGGGAGCCCGGTTCAAACTCCCGATTTTTCCACCCTCGGTGAGTTTTCGGTGACGGGACCGTTTGCCAAGATCGGCGTGGTTGCGGTTGTCGTTCTTGCTTTTTCCGTCATGCTTGCCGACTTCTTCGACACGATGGGCACGATGGTGGCCGTTGGGGCGGAAGGCGATTTGCTTGACGACGACGGCAATCCGCCGAATACGCAGAGGATTTTGCTCATGGACTCTCTCGCAGCCGTCGCCGGTGGCGTGGGCGGGGTTTCTTCGAATACCTCTTATATCGAATCTTCCACGGGTGTGGCCGACGGTGCGCGGACCGGCCTAGCAGCCATCGCCACGGGCGTCGCGTTCCTGCTGTCAACGTTTTTCGCTCCGCTCGCGGCAATCGTGCCAAACGAGGCTGCGGCGCCGGCGCTTGTGGCCGTCGGTTTCCTTATGATGCAGCAGGTTGCAAAGATCGATTGGACCGACCTCGGGGTCGCCATTCCCGCCTTCTTGACCATCGTTTTCATGCCTTTCGGCTATTCGATCACGGTGGGAATCGGAGTTGGGTTCATTTGCCATTGCGTGGTCGAGGTTGCGCGGGGCAGGATGCGTAAGGTTCACCCTCTTATGTGGCTGGTCAGCGCATTGTTCGTTGCGTATTTCTTGCTTGACCCCATTCAGCGAATTCTCGGCCTCGTGTGAGGAGAGGGCACCTTTCCTTTGTATCTGCATCGACGTCGATCTCATTGCGGCGTCATGCAGAATTTGCGGCATCAATTAGCCTTTGACGTCGATAGCTTGCGGTATCCGCAGCTTGTGGCATCCGCCCAGGCACGTTGATTCGCCGACGTCCTTGCCTAGAGGCGTAGAGTGAGGCCGCACCCCTGGACGTGGGCGTGGCGGCCCATAGCTGGAAGTTTCTCGTACACCTTTCGGGATTTTTCTAGATGTGCCCGTTCGATGCAGTAAAAAGAAGGAGGAAAGATCATGGGGCGGACATTTGCAAGTCTCACACATCGAAACTATCGGATCTGGTTCTTCGCTTCCCTCGTCGGCAATATCGGTACGTGGATGCAATTTATCGCTCAGGATTGGATCGTTCTGGCTGAGCTCACGAAAGATAACGCTTTCGCCGTCGGCCTGGTCTCCGCGCTCCAGCTCACCCCTATGATGCTCTTTCTGCCGTTTACAGGGTTGTTGGCCGACCGCTTCGACAAGCGCAAAATCTTGGTCATGACTCAGGGTGCGCTGGGTCTCTTTGCTGCGGGGTTGGGAATCCTTGTGCTCACGGGCGAGGTTGAGGTCTGGCATGTGGCCGCTTTTGCCTTTGCGAGTGGAACCGCGGCCTCAATCGACAATCCGTCGCGATCAGTATTCGTTTCCGAACTGGTCCCGGCCGAGGATCTGCCAAATGCCGTCGGTTTGAACTCGACGAGCTTCAATCTGGGGCGGCTCATCGGCCCCGGAGCCGCCGGCATGCTCATCGCGGTGGTCGGATCGGGATGGGTTTTCTTGGTCAACGCCGTGACCTTCGGTTTCACGATCGCTGCGGTTCTGGCGGTGCGTCCCAGCGAATACTTCACGAAATCGGCCGGCCAGGCAGAGCCTGCCCGCGAGATCAATTCTGCCGCTTCCCGCCGCGGCCGTTTCCGTGAGGGCCTCCGCTACGTCTGCCAGCGCCCGGACCTCGCCGTCATCTTCTTCGTGGCGGGGACGGTTTCATGCCTGTGCATGAACTACGGACTGACAAGCGCGGCCATGGCCAGAACGGTTTTCGGCCTGGAAGCCGGGGAATACGGAATTCTCGGCTCGCTGCTCGGCGCAGGCTCGCTCGGCGGTGCGCTCCTGGCCGCCCGCCGCTCCAGAGTCCCGCGCGTGCGTACGGTGGTCATCGCTGCTGCGCTGTGCGGCGTCATGGCTCTGGTCAACGCGGTCATGCCCACGTACGCCTCCTACGCCGCTTCGCTCGTGTTCGTTGGCTTTACCGCACTTCTTCTTTTCACGAGCGCCAACACCGCCGTCCAGGTTTCCACGGCTCCAGAGATCCGTGGCCGCGTCATGTCGCTCTACCAGACGGTTATAATCGGCACCGCGCCGATAGGCTTGTTTATCGCCGGCTGGATATGCGAGAGTGTCAGCCCGCGCTGGGGTGTGGGAATTGGCGCGGTCGCATCCTTCGCCGTGGTCCTTGCGGCTTTCGTGTGGGGTAGGCGCCACTGGGGAGGGGAGGTCCGCTACTCATTCACGCCGCGCCCCCGCGTTGAGATCATTGGCCCGGTCGAGCGCGAGCAGGAACGCCTGAGGGCCGAACGGCTCGCGCGGGAAGTCGCCTCTGCCCAGGGCGACCGGACCCCCGGTGTGATTCCCCGCTAAAGGGTGGGTATTTGCCCGCTATCGGCCAACGTAAGGCTCACGCCGAGATGGCGCAGCCGAGTCGTCGGCGAACGAGGTGCCGGCGGCCATGGGTGCACCGTCAGGTTGCGAAAAGCTGGGCGCCGTCGGCATACGCGCCGTCTGGTTGCGAAAAGCTGGGCGCCAGCGACCAGAATGTTCACATCCGCTCGACCACGTAGTCGATGCACGCGGTGAGGGCTTTGACGTCGTCGGGCTCGACGTTCGGGAAGGTCGCCACGCGCAGCTGGTTGCGTCCAAGCGAACGATAAGGGTCGACGTCGACGACCCCGTTCGCGCGAAGGATGGTTCGCAGCGTTTCGGCGGAAATCGTTTCGTCGATATCGATTGTTGCGACCACGGGGGATCGCCAGCGTGGCGAAACGAAGGGGGAGGCGAATTCGGAATGCTCAGCCCATGCGTAGAGAATTCCGGATGCCCGATGGCAAGAGGCATCCATTCCCGCAAGGCCACCGTTGTCAAGCATCCAATCGACTTGTTCGGCAATCAACCCGAGGTTGACGATCGACGGTGTATTGAGCGTTTGGTCAGCGCGCGAGTTCACTGCCGCGAGATGGAGATTGAGGATGTCGGGGACGTAGCGCTCTCTGGCCAGCCGCTCGAAGCGCTCGAGTGCTGCAGGCGAGGCCAGAGCAAGCCATAGCCCTCCCTCCGCGCCAAAGCACTTTTGAGGTGAAAAATAGTAAAGGTCGGTTTCGCTCACGTCGACGACGACGCCGCCCGCGCTGGACGTTGCGTCTACGAAGGTCAGGGGGTGGTCACAGTGATTGTTGTCGCCCTTGCCGCGGCTGTTTTGACCGTTGGAAACGCCGCGGCTGTGTGCATCGCCGGGACTGTGCGCATTGCTGCGGCCGCAGGCGCCATCGCGGCAGATGCCAAACCGCCGAACCGGGCTCAGGGCACCGGTGGACGTCTCATTGTGCGCATACAGATATGTGTCGAAAGAATCGTCGCTTGCGTGCTCGACGAGAAGTGCGGTGTCGCCGGGCAGGTTGGCTGTGTAGCCCGAGTCCGTCAGGCGGCGTGAGCTGGTGAGGCGGCCCGAGTCCGCGGCGTAACCCATTCCGTCGTCGCACAAAGCCACTTCGCCCGCGGCGGCCTCGATCGTCGAACATTCAATCCACGGCGCGCGCGATACGGCCAGTGCCGCTTTTCGCGTGAACTCGCCGAAGACCGCGGCTTGCGCTCGGCGTTGCACCCCCGTGAAGGCGAGGGCGTCCCACACGAGGGAAGCGCCACCGTTGCCCAAAATGACCTCGTATCCGGCTGGGGCGGTGAAGAGTTCGGCGAGTCCCTCGCGTATACGATGAACAAGAGTTTTAACGGGTGCTTGGCGATGCGAGGTTCCAATGACGTTTCCTACCGTTCCAAGCGATTTGGAGAGGCTGGCTCGCGGGCGGGAAGGGCCGGCGCCGAATCTTCCGTCGGAGGGAAGTAGGCTTGCCGGGATCTCGATATTCATAAGGCAATAGTGCCTTTATTCCGGGACATATTGCAGCTCCGGTCCACTATTCTGGATATATAACGCGACAGGCGAATTCCAACGGCGAGGCGAGGAAAATCATGAGTCACCTAGTAGACACAGCTGAGATGTACCTTAAGGCCGTGTACGAGCTCGAAGAAGAGGGCATTCCACCCCTGCGTGCTCGCCTGGTTGAGCGCCTCGAGCAGTCGAAGCCAACTGTCTCCGAGACAGTTGCACGCCTCGAACGCGATGGTCTCATGCATGTGAAGAACAATCGCATCATTGCGCTCACCGACGAAGGCAAGCGGCAAGCCACGCGCGTCATGCGCAAACACCGGCTTGCGGAGAGGCTTCTCCTTGATGTTCTCGGGATGCCGTGGTCGGAAGTCCATGACGAGGCCTGCCGATGGGAGCATGTCATGTCCGACGCCGTCGAAGAGCGTCTCGAAACGCTTCTCGAGCGGACCGACGTCGACCCGTACGGGAATCCGATCCCGGGAATCGAGGGCGTGCTCACCACCGCTGTGGAGGACGATCTTCTCTCCGTAAAGGAGCGCATTGCGCGCGGGGATGTGGGGGCCGCGACTGTCGTAAGAATCGCTGAAGGCGTGCAGACGGATCCCAGCTTCCTTGACCGCCTTGCGGCGGCTGGTATCGTCCCCGGCTCTTCGGTGGCGATCGCGGACGCCGATGGCCGCGTCACCGTTGCGGCCGACGGCGCGAAGGTGGAGCTTTCGGATTGGCAGCAAACCCATCTATTCGTGCGATAGGACGCTGCGGCAGGGCGGCTGCGGGCTTGTGAAATGCCGGTTGGCTCATCTTGCGAGATGCCGGCTGGCTCATCTTGTGAGATGCCGGTTGGTTCGTGAGGCAAAGTCTGCCAGCTTGGCCCTTCTCGCCAAGATGTGTCGGCTCTCACCTACCTCTTGAGAGAAACGTTGCAATCATGCGGCAAAACTACTGTTCATTCTTGCAGACCTTAAAAAAGTGACTTAAGTCCTAAAACCCGGGTGGCACTCGTGTCCAAATGTCCGATATGGTTGAGAAATCGCGTGAAATCAAGGATTTCTCGAGGAATGGGTAACGCTCTCCGTTTCTCGGGCTAACCGCCTACATCACGGTCTTTGATAACGAAATTGAAAACGTTCGTAACTCTTGTTTTTCCTTGTGATGGCAAGGAGAAATGAAGGTTACGAACCGGCAGGTCGAGGTGAGCTGGACCTCGTTTCGTTATCTAAACGTGACAATTCGAAGGCGGACCGTTATTGTTTTACGTGGACAAACGATCCGAAGCTCCAAAGGCTTCGAATCGAATGACGAAACGTATTAGGAGAAAACCGAGATGACCGGACGCCATTCGCTCAACCGCGAGGTCGCCCTCAGCGCTCTGAATTCCCCCGCCGGCCGCAGCGTGGCAGCAGCCATGGCCGTTGGAACAATGCTTGGCGTGGCACTGCCTTCCGCTAACGCTGACGAAGGCAAGACCAATGCCGACCTCGCTCCAGTCACCGACCTCAGTGCGGATGACACAATCACCGACACCGCTGCGGTCAAAGCTCCCGAAGATGCCAACTGGCAGCTTGAGCAGGTTCAGGTTCAGGACGCGCAGGCTTCTACTCAGTCCGCGACTGCTTTCCAGGTCAGCGTCGAGAAGAAGGCGCCGGCGGTAGCGCCTCAGCCCGCCGCCCAGCAGCCCTCGAAGTCGGATAAGGCCGGCACCCAGCAGCAGGCTTCGGAGAATGTTCAGCAGACCAGCGCTACCGTCAGCCGCAGCGCCACCCGCACGGCTGCCGTCAGCCAGCAGCAGGCTGCTCCAGCGCAGCAGGCCGTCGCCCCCACGGCTCACACCGGATCCGGCAGCGGCTCGTCGGTCCTTTCGACCGCGATGTCTTACGTCGGCTCGCCCTATCGTTGGGGTGGCACGACGCCCTCCGGTTGGGACTGCATCGGCTTCGTCCGCTACGTCTACGGCAAGTACGGAGTCTCCATCGGCGGTTACACCACTTCGGTTCTTTCCGCCGGAACGAAGGTTCCCTACTCGCAGGCGCAGCCCGGCGACATCCTCTACTGGCCTGGCCACGTCGGCATCTATGCCGGCAACGGGCAGAACGTCGGCGCATGGAATCCTTCGATGGGCACCCGCGTCGGACCCAACTCCTGGGTCGGCGGCACGCCTACCGTGATTCGCGTGCTCCACTGATTGATTGAACGCTTCGAAGGGGCCGACTGTAAGGTCGGCCCCTTCGATGTTTTTGTTCATTGTTTGTTGGTCACGTTCGGCATTCGGGGGTCGGCGGTTTCCGACGGTTTCCGGGTCAGTGGCTTCCGATGACCCCGTTCGGCCATGTCCGTCGATGTCATTCGGTCGGGTCCCCTGAATGTCGTTCGGCCGCGTCGTGAACTTCTCGAATTTCAAGGGCTCTGACGCTTTACCTCGCCACCGCGAACGTGGGAAACTATATATGTCTAACCGGAGGTGATTACCGTGGCTTATCGACATGACAACGTGGTTGTGTGCGGCGTAGACGGCTCGGATGCATCCTTCAACGCCCTGAAGTGGGCGGCACAGGAAGCGAAGATGCGCAACGCTGTGCTTGAGATTCTTTGCTGCTATCAAGAACCGACATATCCCGGGCATCGGGGCAATGCCGGTTTGACCGAGGCCGACGCCCAGGAGGTCATCGAAAAGGCGAACGTGCTGGTGGCCGACGTCGGCATTGACGTCCAAACGTCGAAGCAGGCTGACGACCCGACTTCGGCTCTCCTGGCGCGTTCGAAACAAGTGGCCCGAGTGGTCGTCGGAGCGCGAGGCGGATCCGGCGGTTTTGCGGATAGGCTCCTTGGGTCGGTCGCTTCGGCTCTCTCGGCACGCGCGTTCTGTGCGGCCGTCATCGTCCCGTCGACCGCCGTCAGGGATGTCATTCCCGCCGAACATATCGTATGCGGAGTGGACGGCTCGGAGACGTCTAGAATCGCGCTGGAGCTTGCTGTGAGGGAAGCGGCGCGGTGGAAGGCGAAGCTTTCATGCGTGTCCGCCATCAACCTCAGCGGGTCCATGTGGGTCCCCGGGCCGGGTTACCACCAAGAGGCGCTTGATGATGTCCGCGTCGGTCTGAAGGACACGGTCATGAAGGCTGCTGAGGGTTACGACATTGACGTTCACTGCCATGTGGTTGAAGGCAATCCGGCGGCGCTTTTAGCCGAGTTCTCGACGGCGGTGGACATGCTCGTGGTCGGTACGCGCGGGCGTGGCGGTTTCACCGGTTTGCTTCTGGGGTCAACCAGTCAGGCGATCCTCCATCATTCGGTATGCCCGACGATCATCGTTCCCCGCAGGACGGGCGCGAACGAGGATGCTCCGTGGGGCAACGTTCCGTGGAGCCGGACGGCGAAGTAGCTGATTGCTGCGGCGGACGTCGCCTACGCTGCGAGGGTCTTTCACTCAAATGGCAAGGAGCGGCGGACGTTTGCAGTGCCCGTTGAGAGAAGCAGGTCAAGGTGGCGTACGTCGCCCGTTCCGACGTGCTTGATCCCGCCGACGCAGGTAGACTAGGCCTGTTGCCCTCGTAGCTCAGTGGAAGAGCGACCGCCTCCTAAGCGGTAGGTCGAAGGTTCGAATCCTTTCGAGGGCACACCGAAGAACGTTGTACGGACGCGGCCGTCGCCTCTACTTTTCGAAGAGCCGCCGCAGGTCTTCGTCCATTTGCTCTTTGTCGCGTATCTTCTCGAGGTAGGGAATAAGCGGCTCAATAGTACCGACCGCGTTGCCTGTTGCCTCAAGGAGCTCGTTGAGCACGTTGGCCATTTCTTTGCCGCTGGAAGACACCTGTGCGGTTGTCGACAGAAGCTCGGTGATGGTTTTTTCCGAGACCCTGTTGTACTGCTCCGCGCGTGTCAGGCGCGCTTCGATATCGTCCAAACGCTTTTCCAGACGCGCGAGTCTCTCCTCCTGCCCTACGCCGTCGGGTCTCGAACCGCTCTCGTCTATGGTCTTTGCTTCACGTTCGCTCACTATTATTGCGTTATTCTCGCTATTGACGTTTGACTGCTGCTTGTCCTTGATCCCCGCGGTCGCCTCGCTTACGAGCCGCACCGCGCCGTCACCCTCCGCACTATCTTGTTGTAAAGCACCTTCGTTCTTGAACGGTTCGTTTTTCCACAGAGATTCTTCGCCCTCGGCGTTCAACCTTTCGTTTGTCTCTTCTCCGTTATTATTCATTTCATTTCCTTTGCTTTCTTCGCCCTCAGGGCGAGCGCCGACGTTCGATCGATGCCGCGAACTGCCCGTTTCGGTGCCCAAGGCGGTTTGTCCTCGGTTTTCCGCACATATCCGCGAGTTTTTGCCGCTTTGCTACCGTTGGCTAGCTCGGGCGAGCCTCATCGGCAGCAACGCGCCGTCCACTTGAATCTTACTATTACCGAGTCTGAACTTTAAGGGGAGAGCTCCGGGGATCTGCATTGTTTCGTTGATCTCCTCAGGCGACGAGAGCGAACCCACAATACTGAGGATGCTACAGGGAGAAGTGGTGTGGCGGGTATACGGGTGTGTGAAGGTCGCTTCCTTTGCGCATTATCGGCGCGGTAAGCGGATTTTCCTTAGCGGTGCCGATACCGTGGATATGTGAGCCCTTTCTTTAAGCGCAGTCGCAAGAACGACTCGACCACTGCAGCGGCCGAGTCCTCGGCGCCCTCGCCCGGGAACGTCGTGGCAGGGGAGGGTCGTGCGCCCGAATCCGAGCGTGACGAACGTTCTGTGACGCGTTCGTTCCTCGCTCGCGAGCCCAGAAAAGTCAGGGAGCCCGACCTGCCCGAGTTGCCGACCTTTTCTTCGGGTGGCGACGTCGGCGGTCCCTCCCGGGCAGAACGCATTGCAGCTGCGTATTCTTCCTGGCACAGGGAGCTTGCCGTGGTCGCCGACGAAGCGGCCGTGCCCATCAGGGCGAGTGATCCCGCGGTGGTCGATCTCACCCATCCGCATCCCACCGGATCTTCCCAGTTGTACTCCGGAAAGCCGACTCTGCTGACGTCGGTGATTCGCGAAGAATCCGCTCAGCGTGAGGCCCAGGCGCGCCTGGCCTCACTGCGTATCCGAATGGAAGGGCTGTCCGAACAGTACGGTTACGCGCCCGTGACGCTCGCGCTTGGGCAAATCTCATGGACCGAGCTTCCCCCGGCCGCGCCCGGGAGTTTTAACGCCTCTTCTGGGGCTGAGGGCGGTTCGACGCCGGGCAATGCCATGGATCGTGAAACCGTGGCGCACATGACCGTCGGGGCAGCGCGAGCGGATATGCATGACGTTGCGCTGGGCGAAGAGCTGGGGGAATTCGAATCGCGGGCCGACGCCGACGAAGCTCCAACGGCTGAGACTTTCGGCAGCACGGAAGCCCTCGCGGCCGCCCGTTCGGCGGATACCGTTGCCAGCGACGCTTCGCCACACGGGGAGGAAGCCGAAAACGGCGGCGCCACCGATCAAAATGATGAGAAGAAGCCGCGGATCCGCGAGATGCACGAGGCTGGTCTCATGCGTTCGGCCAGGCTCGACGAGGCCGGACCGGAAGACGCATACATCACACTCACTTCTCGCTGCGATGTCAATCCCGCGGTGCTGCGGGCGCTGCGTTCTCACGGCATGACTTCCGAGGAGACGTCAAGATTGCGCGCCCTCGCAGCCGACGTCGCCCATCAGGATGACGCCATCGCGTATTTGCGCGAACTTGGACGCGTCTATCTGCCCGGGTTCGACTACGCGGACGGCGCGCTGCTGGGATGTTTCACGCATCCCGGGCTCGTGCTGCTTGCGGATCTGGAAGCGATGAAGCCCTACATCGAAACGTCCGGGATTATGGCTGCGTTGGCTGGCGACGAAGAAACACGGCGGCTCGCGGCCCTCCCGTTGCCTCCCGCCGAGACTCGCGACAGGTCGCCAGAGGCCGAGCGCGGCGCCGGCGACCGCGACCCCGCCGAACTGGCCGTCATAGAAGCGGTCGCCTCCGGCCGGTCCATCGTTGTGGATGCGCCTCCAGGTTCGCAGGCGGTGGGCACGCTTGCGGCGATCGTCGCCGACGCAGCGGCTTCGGGCAGGTCCATCCTCTACGTTCCGGGTAGAGCTTCCTCGGCCAGGGCGCTCGTCGATGAGATGGGGCGTTTGGGGCTGGGGGATCTCGTCTTGGATTTCTCCGACCTTGACGGGGTGGCACGCCGGATTCGCACGGGCATGCGGCTGCGAGGCGACGAAGAGGATCCGGCCGACGTTTTGGAACTGCGGGCGCGCTTAGTTGCGGCACGGCGGGAACTGAACGAGTATGTGGCTTCGCTTCACGACGTCGATCCCCAGTGGGGACATTCGGTGTACTCGCTTCTTGAAAGGCTGGCGCGTCTGACCGAGGGAAAGGGAGCGCCACGCAGCCGAGTGCGTCTGGACTCCGACACGGTTCATGCGCTGCGAGGCGAGCTCTCGCACGTGCAAGCCCAGCTTGAAGACGCATCGGAACTCGGGGCATTCGTGGGCATCGTCGACTCGCCATGGGCCGGTGCGGACATCCACACCACTGCCGCGGGGGAGGAGGCCATGGCTCTCGCCAAGAAGCTCGCTTCGAGCACGATGCCGACGGTCAAGGCTCAGGCCGAACGCTCGGCAAAAGAAACGGGGCTTTCCGTCGCGGAGACCTTCGAAGATTGGCGCGAACAGATCGAAATGTTGCGCGGAATCTCGCATTCTCTCGATATCTTCTTGCCTCAGATTTTCGAGCGTTCTGTACAGGACATGGTAGTCGCCACAGCGTCGAAGGAATGGCGCGAGAGCCACGGTGAGGAGATGAAGGGCTCGGAGCGCCGCCGTCTGATGAAACAGGCGAAGGATTACGTGCGTCCGGGCGCTGTGAGTCACGATCTGCACAGGGACCTCATCACGGTCCAGCGCCAGCGTGAGGTGTGGAAGCGTTTCAGTGCCGAAGCCAGTTGGCCCAAGCTTCCCGAAGGGATGACCCAGATACGCGAAAGTGCTCGTGAGGCAGGTGGGCAGCTTGAAGAGCTGGAAGGGATACTTCCTGGCAAAAAGCTTCGAACGATGCCCATGGGCAAACTGCTCGACTACCTCCGCGCGCTATCGCAAGATGAGGACACCATGTCGCGTCTGCCCAGGGCAAACGAGCTCGTTGCCGAACTGGGGGCGGCGGGGTTCGCCGAGGTCGTCAAGGATTTCACGGAACGCGGCGTGCGGACCGAGCAGATTCCGGCCGAACTGGACCTTATATATTCGGCCTCTCTTTTCGAGCAACTCGTAGGGCGTTCCCCGGCCCTTTCTCGTACGACGCCCGCCAATCTCGCGGTGCTGGCGGCCGAGGTCCGCAGGCTGGACAGGGAGCACACCGAGACTCTGGCCGGTCCAGTTTCCCGCGCGGTCGTGCGAATCATGCGCGAGACGATATCAAAGCGGCGCGAGGACACCCTCAAACTGGATGAGCAGCTCGAACGCTATTCGACCGGCGCGCTGCGCGATGCGATCGCCACATACCCGCGTCTGGTGCAGGTGGCGCGCCCGGTGTGGGTCATTCCTTCGATGATCACGGCCGAATTTGTTCCGCCCATGCCCTGGGCAGATATCGTCATCATGGACGAGCAAGATGCCGGCGGCCTTTCCTCGGCCGTTTCAATGCTCATGCGCGGCCAGCAAATCGTCATCATGGGCAATCTCAGGCGCGCTCGAGCCGAAGGCGGCGATTCAACTATCGCTGCCTTTGCGGGCATTCTTCCCGTTTGCGAGCTTCCCACTCTGCGAGCCCAGCATGATGAGCTGGCTACCCAAACGTTGCGTGATCAAGGATATGCGGATGTGCTCGAGCTTGTTCCATCGGCTAAGCGCGGCAGGAAGCCAAGCCTTGTGCTCGTTGAGGGCCGGGGCGTGCCCAATCCGCAGTCGGGAATGATGCGCTTGATGGCCGCAACCTTATTG